>CACZPJ010000150.1 GCA_902782995.1 uncultured Lachnospiraceae bacterium
AAAACAGAAAAAATACATCAAATAAAATAATATTTTATGATGATATTTTAAAAAAATGTGATACAATAAAAAGAGATTTTATGACCGGGGGTCAGTTCATGGAAGAAAAAGTCAAGACCGGCTTGAAGGAACAAAGGGATAAGCGGAAGCGGATCAACCGGATAAAGACCGGAATGATCGTTTCGATATTTGTCTGGATGCTGATTTCGATCATTGTCTGTATCACATTACTGGTGAAAGTACATACCTTAGAAAAAGAGATACAGGCTCTAAGCAGCCGTGCTATGCAGACCAGTCAGGTAGAGCCAGCCGCGAATCATGCCGGAAACAGCATATCCTATGATATGTTAGATACAGAGAATGATTATGATTATGATGAGATGGAGAGTGCGATTAATCCTACCGCCAATATTATGAGTGCGGCAAACCGGGATAATCTTGCATCACCGGGAGATCAACTGAAGGTATATCTTACCTTTGATGATGGTCCAAGCAGCAATACGTCAAGGATCTTAGAGATCTTAGCAAAGCACAATGTGAAGGCAACCTTTTTCGTAACAGGGAAGGAAGACGACGAATCGAAGGAATTGTATAAGCAGATCGTGGCAGAGGGCCATACACTTGGCATGCACTGCTATACACATAAGTACAGTGAGATCTATGCATCCTTAGATTCCTTTGAAAATGATTTCTCAAGGATCCAGAATCTGTTATATGATGTAACGGGTGAGGAATGCATCTATTACCGTTTTCCGGGTGGGAGCAGTAATCATGTCAGCAATACCGATATGAAGGAATGCATATCCTACTTAAACAGCCAGGGGGTCACTTACTTTGACTGGAATGTTTCGAGCGGTGATGCAACATCGCAGGCATATACATCGGATGAACTGGTTGAAAATGTTATGAAGGATGTAGTAAAATATAAGACGTCGGTGGTTCTGATGCATGATGCAGAGACAAAGGATGCTACAGTAGAGGCATTAGAGCCGATGATCGAAGCACTGAATAATCTCGGCGCACAGATTTTACCAATCGATGGTGATACCACTGCGATTCAGCATATTACTGCTGACAGTGTGAAATAAAACACAATGGAGGAGAAAAAATGAGCTTTTTTAAGGATTTTAAGGAAGATTTGTCACAGGCAGCCCGCGAGCTGATGCCTGGCGAAGATACGAAGCAGGAGAAGTTTGATGACGATTCCGAATTAACAGTAAATACGCTTGAATCGGAATTAGATGTAGAATCTGAGTTATCGAAGTTAGATGGTCTGTTAGAGAAGGTTTCAAAGGATGTGAAGAATTCGGAACCGGCAGCTACAGCAGCACCAGAGCAGACGGTAGCACCACAGGCAGCACCGGTAGAGAAAAAAGAGCCGGTCATGAACAAGATTGAAGCTGTTCCGGTAAGACCGGCAGTCGAAAATACGAATAAGACAATAGAAAACCTGAGAAAGGTACAGGAGGATAAAGTAATGAGTGAAGTTAAGACAGCAGCAGAGACATTTGCAAACGTAAATACCATGGATGCAGCACCGGTAATGCCGACATTTGACGAGGCATCAGATGAAGTTGCAGTGATCACAGAAGGAACCAGCATTAAGGGTAATATGGATTCTACCGGTTCTTTAGATATCCGTGGAAAGATCGACGGAAATGTTTCCTGTAATGGTAAGCTGGTTGTTACCGGTACGATCAATGGTAACAGCACATCCTCCGAATTCTTCGCAGATGCAGCTAAGATCGAGGGAGAGGTGGTAAGCTCCGGAACTGTTAAGATCGGTCTTGGATCGGTCATCATTGGTAACATTACAGCAACATCCGCAGTAATCGCAGGAGCGATCAAGGGTGACATCGATGTACAGGGACCGGTTGTTGTTGATACATCTGCTGTTATCATGGGTAACATCAAGTCACGTTCTGTCCAGATCAACAATGGTGCTGTTATCGAAGGTTTCTGCTCCCAGTGCTATGCAGAGATCGATGTAGAGAGCTTATTTGGTGAAGAGAAGGTAAAATAAGAATGAAGAGAGTATTTTTAAAATTAAGCGGAGAAGCCTTAGCAGGAGAGAAAAAGACCGGCTTTGATGAAGCAACTGTTATGGGCGTTGCAAAGCAGGTAAAAGAGATCGTAGATCAGGGCGTGCAGGTAGGTATCGTCATTGGCGGCGGTAACTTCTGGAGAGGCCGTACCAGTGAGACGATCGATCGGACCAAGGCAGACCAGATCGGAATGCTTGCAACTATTATGAACTGCATTTATGTTTCCGAGATCTTCCGTTATGTTGGAATGAAGACACAGATTCTGACTCCGTTTGAGTGTGGCAGCATGACGAAGCTGTTTTCAAAGGATCGTGCCAATAAGTATTTTGACCGCGGAATGGTAGTATTCTTTGCAGGTGGAACAGGTCATCCGTATTTTTCAACGGATACCGGAATCGTGCTTCGTGCCATTGAGATGGAAGCAGAGGGCATCTATCTTGCAAAAGCCATTGACGGTGTATACGACAGTGATCCGAAGACCAATCCGGATGCAGTCAAGTACGATGAAGTTTCGATTCAGGAAGTCATTGATAAGAAGCTTGCAGTAGTAGATATGACCGCATCTATCATGTGCATGGAGAATAAGATGCCGATGTATGTGTTTGGATTAAATGAAGAGAATAGTATTGTTGATGCCATTAACGGTAAGTTCAATGGTACAAAGGTAACTGTTTAAAAGAAGAATTACAGTGTGAAATACGATTTTCACACGCAGAATGGAGATTAATATGGATGAGAGATTAGTTCAGTTTGATGATAAGATGGGGAAGTCTTATGACAATCTGGTAGAGGAACTGACATCAATTCGTGCAGGCCGTGCCAACCCACACATTTTAGATAAGATCCGGGTTGATTATTATGGTACACCGACCGGATTACAGCAGATCGCAAATGTCAATGTACCGGAACCACGTATGATCCAGATCCAGCCATGGGAAGCATCCATGGTAAAAGAGATCGAGAAAGCGATCCTGACATCGGATCTTGGAATCAATCCGAACAATGACGGAAAGGTCATTCGTCTGGTATTCCCGGAGCTGACAGAGGAACGCCGTAAAGAGCTTGCGAAGGATGTAAAGAAAAAGGGAGAAGCATCTAAGGTTGCAATCCGTAATATCCGTCGTGATGCAAATGATACATTTAAGAAGCTTGGCAAATCTTCCGACATTTCCGAGGATGAGATCAAGCAGTTAGAGGATGAAGCACAGAAGATGACAGATAAGTATATCGCTATGATCGACAAAGCGGTAGAAGAAAAGACAAAAGAAGTGCTTACCGTATAAGAATAAGAATCATGGGGACATAGCAGAACTGCCATGTCCTCTTTCGCTGTATGGTCATTTTTGACGGAAGGTTAAGAAGGGAGAATCAGACATGAAGATACCACAGCATGTGGCAATAATCTTAGATGGAAACGGACGCTGGGCAAAGAGTAAGGGAATGCCGCGTAATTATGGACATACAATGGGTGCAAAAAATGTAGAAGTGATTCTGCGTGCTGCGGATGAGCTAGGGATCAAGTATGTTACCATGTATGCGTTTTCGACCGAGAACTGGAACCGCCCGCAGTCAGAGGTGGATGCACTGATGAAGCTTTTAAGCAGCTATCTGAAAAACTGCGTAAAGACAGCGAGAAAAAATAATATGCGTGTACGTGTGATCGGGGATATCAGCAGATTAGAGCCGGAGTTTCAGAAGCGGATCAGGAATCTTGAAGAAGAATCTGCAAAAAATACCGGATTGAACTTCCAGATCGCCATTAATTACGGAAGCCGGGATGAAATGATCCGTGCAATGCGCCGGATGGCAGAAGATCATTTGTCACCGGAAGAGATTACGGAAGAGCGGTTTGCGTCCTATCTTGATACACACGATATACCGGATCCGGATCTTTTGATCCGTACAAGCGGGGAACAGCGTCTGTCTAATTATCTGATGTGGCAGATGGCATATTCGGAATTCTATTTTACGGATGTCCCATGGCCGGACTTTACGCCGGAGGAATTAAGAAAAGCGGTTGAGGATTATACAGGCAGAGACCGTAGATATGGAAAGATAGAGGTGGACTCATAATGTTTAAGACAAGATTAATAAGCGGGATCGTGTTAGTGATCGTGGCACTTGCACTGATCATTACCGGAGGAAATGTTCTTTTGGCAGGGATCGGAATCGTATCCCTGATCGGGCTCTTTGAACTTTACCGGATTTTTCAGATCGAGAAAAGTGCGGCAGGCTTTGTGGGGTATCTGGCAGCAGTTGTGTTTTATCTGAATCTGAAGTGGAACTTTATCCCGGATATGATGATGTTTGTGATCGGACTTTTAGTGGTACTGATGTTTGTCTATGTATTCACATATCCGAAGTATAAGACAGAGCAGATGTTAGCTGCATTCTTTGGGGTATTTTATGTGGCAGTCATGCTTTCCTATGTATACCAGACGAGAGTTCTGCCGACAGGTGCATACCTTGTATGGCTGATCTTCCTCTGCTCCTGGGGCAGTGATACCTGCGCTTACTGTGTGGGTGTACTGATCGGCAGGCATAAGATGACACCGAAGCTTTCCCCGAAGAAGTCGTGGGAAGGTGCTGTGGGCGGTATCCTTGGAGCAGCACTCTTAACGCTGATCTACGGATTTGTATTCCAGAAGGCAATGGATATGACAACCACCGAGATCCTGATCCTTGCAGGCATCAGTGCAGCAGGTGCAGTGATCTCCATGATCGGTGATCTGACCGCATCTGCGATCAAGCGGAATTATGACATTAAGGATTATGGTAAGCTGATTCCGGGTCATGGCGGTATCTTAGACCGTTTTGACAGTGTGATCTTTACCGCACCGGTGATCTTTTATCTGGCAAGTAACTGGATCTTATAGATACGGGACGGATGGTATAAAAAGAATCGGGAACACATAGTGTAAAATGTGAAAAGAATTTTACATGCAAATCTGCATACGGAGAGGAATGCATGATTATCCGTGCATAGATAGGTTTTCATATGAAGAAAATAGCAATTTTAGGATCTACAGGATCAATCGGAACACAGACACTTGATGTCGTAAGGGAACAGGGTGACATTAAGGTAACAGCCATGGCTGCCGGAAGAAATATTACATTGTTTGAAAAACAGATCCGTGAGTTTCTGCCAAAGCAGGTCGCAGTATGGGAAGAAGAGACTGCAAGAGAGCTGCGTGACCGTATCCGGGATCTGGATGTTAAGGTATCAAGCGGAATGGAAGGCTTAATAGAGGTAGCGACCGATCCGGATGCTAAGATTCTGGTGACAGCAATCGTTGGAATGCTTGGAATCCGTCCGACGATCGCAGCGATCGAGCAGAGGAAAAACATTGCGCTTGCGAATAAGGAGACACTGGTTACTGCCGGTCATATTATTATGAAGCTGGCAAAGGAAAAGGGCGCAGCGATCCTGCCGGTTGACAGCGAACACAGTGCGATTTTCCAGTCGTTAAACGGAGAACATGGAAACCGGATCGCGAAGATCTTACTGACGGCTTCCGGTGGACCTTTCCGCGGAAAAAAGACAGAAGAATTAAAAAATATCCAGGTAGAGGATGCCTTAAAGCACCCGAACTGGGAGATGGGACGTAAGATTACGATCGATTCCTCGACACTCGTGAATAAGGGCTTAGAGGTCATGGAAGCAAAGTGGCTCTTTGATGTAGAACCGGAACAGATCCAGGTCGTTGTACAGCCGCAGAGTGTGATCCATTCGATGGTAGAATATGAGGATGGAGCGGTGATCGCACAGCTTGGTACACCGGATATGCGTCTGCCGATCCAGTACGCATTGTATTATCCAATGCGTCGTCCGTTAAGCGGAGACAGGCTTGACTTCTGGAAACTGAACCAGTTGACATTTGAACGCCCGGACACGGAGACATTCCGGGGGCTTGCGCTTGCTTATCAGGCATTAAGGCAGGGGGGGAATATCCCGACTGCATTTAATGCTGCCAACGAGCGGGCAGTTGCATTGTTCTTAGACCGTAAAATAGCATATCTTGAGATTCCGGAGATTATTGAATATTCAATGGAAGAAGCAAAATATCTTCCGTCTCCGTCGGTAGAGGAGATCTTACAGACGGAGGCTGCTGTCTATGAGAAGATAGCCGGAAGATGGGGATAGACAGCGTTGCCTGACATAGAAAGAAGCAGAGAGGTATGAGAAAATTATGAAGTTTGTAATAGCACTTTTGATCTTTAGTGTGATCATTCTGTTCCATGAGCTGGGACATTTTCTCCTGGCGAAGAAAAACGGAGTCAGGGTCAATGAGTTCTGTCTTGGACTTGGACCGACACTGGTTGGCTTTACCAAAGGGGAGACAAAATACAGCATCAAGCTTCTGCCATTTGGCGGTGCCTGTATGATGGAAGGAGAAGACGAGGACAGCCAGGCCGAAGGCTCTTTTAACAGTAAGTCAGTATGGGCGAGGATGGCAGTGGTTGCGGCAGGTCCGGTTTTTAACTTCATCATGGCATATATTTTATCGGTGATCGTGATCGGATGTTCCGGTTATGATGCACCACAGATCACCGGTGTATCCGAAGGCTATGCAGCCGAAGAAGCCGGTATGCAGGCAGGAGATACGATCGTGCGGATCAATGGAAAGCCGATCCATTTTATGCGTGAGATCAGTATGTACAGTTATTTTCATCCTAATGAGGACTGGGATGTTGTCTATGAACGTGATGGTAAGACTACGGAAGTGGCACTTACCGCAAAGCTTGATGAAGAGACCGGAACAAAGCGGATCGGTATCACCTATGGCAACAGTCCAAGAATCCGTGTGAACGCCATACAGACTTTAAAATATGCAGTGTATGAAGTGAAATACTGGATCTGTGTGACCTTTGACAGTCTGCGTTATTTAGTAACCGGCAAGGTCAGTGTGAATGAACTCTCCGGTCCGGTCGGAATCGTGAAATCGATCGGTGATACCTATGACTATAATAAGTCCATCAGTATCAAGGCAACGGTTATGAGCATGCTTTATATGGCGATTCTGCTTTCTGCCAACTTAGGTGTGATGAATCTGCTTCCGCTTCCGGCACTCGATGGCGGCCGTCTGGTGTTCTTTATCGTGGAAGCAATCAGTGGAAAGCGGGTGGATCCGGACAAGGAAGGAATGGTTCATTTTATCGGATTCGCACTGCTTATGGCACTGATGGTATTTGTAATGTTCAATGATATACGCAAGCTGTTTTAACAGAGAAAGTATCAGGTGAAGTATGGAAAGAAAAAAGACAAGAGAGATACAGATCGGAAATCGCGTGATCGGAGGAGATCATCCGATCCTGATCCAGTCGATGACAAATACAAAGACAGAAGATGTTGCCGCTACCGTTGATCAGATCAGACGGCTTACGGCAGCAGGCTGTGATATTATCCGTGTGGCAGTCCCGACGATGGAGGCAGCAGAGGCAATCACAGAGATCAAAAAACAGATTGAGATTCCGTTAGTTGCAGATATTCATTTTGACTACCGCTTAGCGATTGCAGCTATGGAGCATGGTGCAGATAAGATCCGTATCAATCCGGGCAATATCGGAAGTATAGACCGTGTCCGTGCAGTTGTGGATGTGGCAAAGGAACGTAACATCCCGATCCGTGTCGGTGTAAACAGCGGTTCGCTTGAAAAGGATCTGGTGGAAAAGTATCATGGCGTGACTGCCGAGGGAATCGTAGAAAGTGCCTTAGATAAGGTTCGTATGATCGAAGATATGGGATACCGGAATCTGGTGATCAGTATCAAGTCCTCAGATGTTATGATGTGTGTAAAGGCACATGAACAGATCGCAGAAAAGACAGATTATCCGTTACATGTCGGAATCACGGAGTCCGGTACGATCATCAGCGGAAATATCAAGTCCTCGATCGGACTTGGACTGATCTTAAGTCAGGGAATCGGAGATACGATCCGTGTTTCCTTAACCGGAGATCCGTTAGAAGAGATCAAGTCTGCCAAGCTGATCCTAAAGACCTTAGGACTGCGTAAGGGCGGCATAGAGGTGGTATCCTGTCCGACCTGCGGAAGAACCAGGATCGATCTGATCGGACTTGCCAATCAGGTAGAAAATATGGTCGCAGACATTACGCTTGATATCAAGGTCGCAGTCATGGGCTGTGTGGTAAACGGACCGGGAGAAGCAAAGGAAGCCGACATCGGAATTGCGGGTGGAGTCGGAGAAGGACTGATCATCAAGCATGGAGTAGTTGACCGTAAGGTACCGGAGGATCAGCTTTTAAGTGAGCTTCGTAAGGAGTTATTAAATTGGAGTGAGTAATACATGGCAAAACTTTTTTTTGAAGTTTTTCCAACCCTGAAGCTGGGGGGAGAAATACAAAGCCTGATGTCGGAAGTCGAAGTGGAACGTGTAGCTTCAAACCGCGACAGGAATGCGTTACGTGTCTATCTGACAAGTAACCGCTTAATTGAAAAAGCGCAGATCCTTTTTATCGAAGGTGAGATTATAAAACAGTTATTCCCGAACAAGGGGATAACTGTTAAAATTATGGAAAAATTTAATCTGTCACAGCAGTACACACCGCAAAAGCTGATGGACGTCTATAAGGCAAGTATCTTAGAGGAGCTGCATATCTACAGTCTGCTCATCTATAATCTGTTCCGGACAGCGAAGATGGAATTCGACAGGGAGGATCATATGATCTTAACCTTAGAGGATACGATCGTGGCGCAGAACCGTGCGGATGAGCTGATCGATATTTTAGAGAAGATCGTCTGTGAACGCTGCGGATTAAAGCTGATGATCGAGCCGGCATACGAGGCACAGGCGGAAAGCCGTCATATTAAGAATGCGGATATCCAGATGCAGCAGGAGATCCACAACATCGTAAGCCGTATCACATCCTTAAGTGAGAAGCAGCCGGAAGCAGCTTCCGAAGAAGCAGAAAAGACGAAAAAGCAGCCACAGGAAGATAAAAAGAAGCAGAGCATGGCAAAGCAGCCGGAAAAACGTGCAGAGCAGCCATTTAAGCGGGGTGAGAAGTCCTTTGGCAAGCGTGACTTCTATAAGAGGTCCGATAATCCGGATGTGATCTATGGACGGGACTTTGACGATGAGGTCATCCCGATCGAAACGATCATCGGAGAGATGGGAGAAGTCGCCATCCGTGGACAGATTCTTTCCTTAGAGAACCGTGAGATCCGCAATGAGAAGACGATCGTGATCTTATCGATGACAGACTTTACCGATACGATCGTGTTAAAGGTCTTTACAAGGAATGAGAATCTGCCGGATCTGATGGCAGGACTGAAAAAGGGAGCATTTATCAAGGTCAAGGGTGTTACGACGATCGATAAGTTCGACAGTGAGCTGACGATCGGTTCGATCGTTGGTATCAAAAAGATCCCGGACTTTACCTCGACCCGTATGGACATGAGCCCGGAGAAGCGTGTCGAGCTTCATTGTCATACCAAAATGAGTGATATGGATGGTGTGGCAGACATTCAGGAGATCGTAAAGCGAGCGGCAGCCTGGGGACATAAGGCGATCGCGATCACCGATCATGGTGTGGTGCAGGCATTCCCGATCGCAAACCACACTTCCCTGCCGGAAGGACAGGACATTAAGATCATCTATGGCGTAGAGGCATATCTGGTAGACGATTTAAAGGACATCGTGGAGAATTCCAAGAACCAGTCCTTAGACGATGCCTATGTAGTCTTTGATATTGAGACAACGGGATTCAGCCCACTGATCAATAAGATCATTGAGATCGGTGCGGTGAAGGTTGTAGGTGGGAAGATCACAGAGCGTTTTTCGACCTTTGTTAATCCGAAGGTGCCGATCCCGTTCCATATCGAGAATCTGACCAGTATCAACGATGAGATGGTTATGGATGCCCCGACGATCGAAGAGATCCTGCCGGAATTTATAGAGTTTTCGAAGGGGTGTGTCATGGTAGCACATAATGCAGACTTTGATATGAGCTTTATCAAGTACAACTGTGACAAGCAGGGGATTGCCTATGACTTTACGATCGCAGATACCGTGGCATTAGCAAGAATGCTTCTGCCGAATCTGAACCGTTTTAAGTTAGATACGGTAGCAAAAGCAGTCGGTGTGCCACTTGGCTTTCATCATCGTGCAGTCGATGATGCCGCCTGTACAGCGGTTATTTTTGTAAAGTTTATTGAGATGTTAAAAGAGCGTGGCATAGAAGCCTTAGATGGTGTCAACCAGGAAGGACATGTCACAAAAAGCATGATCATGAAGATGCCGACCTATCATGCGATCATTTTAGCTACAAACGAGATCGGCCGTGTAAATCTGTACCGTCTGATCTCGTTGTCGCATCTGGATTATTTCCACAAGCGTCCGCGTATTCCGAAAAGCGAGTACCTGAAGTATAAGGAAGGGCTGATCATCGGTTCTGCCTGCGAAGCCGGAGAACTGTATCAGGCGATCTTAAACGGACGGCCGGAAGAAGAAATCGTACGTCTTGTCAAGTTCTATGATTATCTGGAGATACAGCCGCTTGGCAACAATATGTTCATGCTGCAAAGCGATAAGGCACCGGTATCAACGGTCGAGGAACTGCAGGATATTAACCGAAGGATCTGCCGGCTGGGCGAAGACTTTCATAAGCCGGTCGTTGCCACCTGTGATGTCCACTTCCTCGATCCGGAGGATGAGGTATACCGTAGGATCATCCTTGCCGGAAAGGGCTTTAAGGATGCAGATGATCAGGCACCGTTATATCTCCGTACGACCGAAGAGATGATGAAGGAATTTGAATATCTGGGAAGTGACAAGGCACATGAGGTTGTGATCGAGAACCCGAATAAGATTGCAGATATGTGTGAACGGATCTCTCCGGTAAGACCGGACAAGTGTCCGCCTGTCATCGAGAATTCCGATCAGATGTTACGTGACATCTGCTATAACAAGGCACATGAGATGTACGGGGAAGACCTTCCGGAGATCGTATACGAACGGCTGGAAAGGGAATTGAATTCCATTATCAGCAATGGCTATGCCGTAATGTATATTATCGCACAGAAGCTGGTATGGAAGTCGAACGAGGATGGGTATCTGGTAGGTTCGCGAGGATCGGTCGGTTCTTCCTTCGTTGCTACGATGTCCGGTATTACCGAGGTAAATCCGCTGGCACCGCATTACTATTGTGAGAACTGTCACTACAGTGACTTTGATTCGCCGGAGGTGAAAAAATACAGCGGAGCGTCCGGATGTGACATGCCGGATGCCTACTGTCCAAACTGTGGCGAGCCGTTAGTGAAAGCAGGATTTGATATTCCGTTTGAGACCTTCCTTGGATTCAAGGGAAACAAAGAGCCGGATATTGACCTGAACTTCTCCGGTGAGTACCAGAGTAAGGCGCATAAGTATACGGAGGTTATTTTTGGTGACGGACAGACCTTCCGTGCAGGAACGATCGGTACGCTTGCCGATAAGACGGCATTCGGATATGTAAAAAAGTACTACGAAGAACGCGGCATCCATAAGAGAAACTGCGAGATCGACCGTATCGTACAAGGCTGTGTCGGTATCCACAGGACAACCGGACAGCATCCGGGTGGTATTGTCGTACTGCCGGTGGGAGAGGAGATCTATTCCTTTACACCGATCCAGCATCCGGCAAATGATATGACGACCGAAACGGTGACAACACACTTCGAGTACCATTCGATCGACCACAACCTGCTAAAGCTTGATATTCTCGGACACGACGATCCGACAATGATTCGTTTCTTGATGGACTTAACCGGAATCGATGCACAGAAGATTCCGCTGGATGATAAAGCAGTAATGTCCTTATTCAAAGATACGAGTGCATTGCAGATCACGCCGGAGGATATCGGGGGATGTAAGTTAGGCGCACTTGGTATCCCGGAGTTTGGTACAGACTTCGCTATGCAGATGTTAATTGATGCAGATCCGCAGTCTTTTTCCGACCTGATCCGTATTGCCGGACTGTCCCATGGTACGGACGTATGGTTAGGCAATGCGCAGACGCTGATCGAAGAGGGAAAGGCAACGATTTCGACTGCGATCTGTACGCGAGATGATATTATGATCTATCTGATCCAGATGGGGCTTGACAGCGAGGAATCCTTCACGATCATGGAGTCTGTACGAAAGGGTAAGGGACTAAAGCCGGAATGGGAAAAAGAGATGCTTGCTCATGGGGTACCGGACTGGTACATCTGGTCGTGTAAGAAGATCAAGTACATGTTCCCGAAGGCACATGCGGCAGCTTACGTTATGATGGCATGGCGTATCGCCTATTGTAAGGTGTTCTATCCGCTTGCCTATTATGCAGCGTTTTTCTCCATCCGTGCAACCGGCTTCAGCTATGAGCTGATGTGTCAGGGAAAGGAAAAGCTTGCCTATTATATGCGCGACTACGAAAAGCGCAAGGATCAGCTTTCGAAAAAAGAGCAGGATACCTATCGTGATATGCGTATCTGTCAGGAAATGTATGCAAGAGGCTATGAGTTTGTACCGATCGACCTATATAAGGTACAGTCACAGCGTTTCCAGATCATCAATGGAAAGCTGATGCCGTCCCTTAGTACGATCGAGGGATTAGGAGATAAGGCAGCAGATGCAGTCGTAGAGGCTGCAAAGGATGGTCCGTTCCTGTCGAAGGATGATTTCCGTCAGCGGACGAAGGTCAGCAAGACCGTCATCGATCTGATGGGAGATCTCGGTATCTTCGGGGATCTGCCGGAATCGAACCAGTTATCACTCTTTGATTTTGCGTAGGTAGATGCATGATGATATGCAGGTAAGAGACATGTGATAACTATAGGTGATAGATATTTTATTTATTATAAAAGACAAAATGCACAAATATGTTCCGCAAACATTTGCAACGCTCTCGTGAACTAACTGCTAACTGCAACCATACAAGTTCAGCAATGGCTTCACTTGTGGTTTTCGTAAGCAGTGGATTTCACTCGCAGCTAAAAACGCAAATAAAAGTTTGCTCTACATAATTTGTGCATTTTGTCGTTCAGAAGAAAAGTGATATCTTATCATCTATCTATGTGTGTAAATGTATATATAAAAAATTGGTAATGCATCTTTCAAACGCATTACCAATCAGAAATATATAATATCGAAAGCTATGCCAGCACCCTGGCACGCTCTAAGGCATCATCGATGCAGGAGCAGAAGTTTTCTTCCCCGATCAGATGATCAAAGCCTGCCTTATGGATCGCATGCATTGGCTGTTCATTCACATGGGAGAGGATCAGCGTAATATGATGCTTCTCACACTTATGGTAGAGCTTGCGCAGATTGTTTACCGCGGTTGCATCCAGTGCAGGCACACCGCGCATACGAAGGATGATGCAGTTGATCTTCTCGTCCGTGGAGATTTCCATGATCTTATCTGCGGCACCGAAAAACATCGGTCCGATGATCTCATAGACCAGAGTGTTTTCCGGGACAGATTTTAAGTGTGTGCCATCCGGATCATCGTCCTCTTCATCGTCGACATATTTCCAGCCGTTGATATTCGTAACTTCACTCATACGCTTTAAGAACAGGAAGGCGGCAAGCACGAGTCCGAACTCGATTGCAACGACAAGATCAAAGGCAACGGTCAGACAGAAGGTGACGAGTAAGACGATAATGTCACTCTTTGGTGCTGTTTTAACCAGATCCACAAAGTTGCGCCATTCGCTCATATTATAGGCAACGGTAAACAGGATCGCTGCAATGGCAGGCATCGGGATCAGTGCCGCATATGGCATTAAGACCACGAGGATCAAAAGCAGGGTAACTGCATGTACCATTCCGGCGATCGGAGTACGGCCACCGTTTTTTACGTTGGCAGCAGTTCTTGCGATTGCTCCGGTTGCAGGGATGCCACCGAAGAGACCGGAACAGATATTTCCGGCACCCTGTGCGATCAGTTCCATATTCGAACGGTGCTTACTTCCGGTCATACCGTCAGATACGACACAGGAGAGCAGTGATTCGATGGCGGCAAGAACCGCGATCGTGATCGCATTCGAGAATTCAGCCTCAATCGCAGTGATCGTGATGTGTGGCAGATGCAGGGCAGGAAGCTTGTTCGAGATCTCATAGAGACTGCCGATCGTATTGACATTCAGATGTCCAAGCTTAACCACAGCGGCGGCAACGATAACAGCAATCAGAGATCCCGGGATCTTCTGGCTGATCTTAGGCCAGATGATCAGGATTGCCAAAGAGAGCAGTCCGACAAGCAGTGCCTGATAATTGATTGTTTTGATACAGTGGATGACTTCAAGAAACTTATCGGCAGTATCGATCGGGGCGTTTTCAAATGTCAGTCCGAGAAAGTCCTTTAACTGTCCGATGATCAGTGTAACGGCAATACCTGCGGTAAATCCGGTTGTAATGGTATAAGGGATGAATTTGATCAGGTTACCGAACCGGCATAACCCCATGGCGATCAGAAAGATTCCTGCCATAATGGTAGCGATCACGAGTCCGTCAAAGCCATCGCGGGCAACAATGCCTGCAACGATGGTGGCAAAGGCTGCCGTCGGACCGGAGATCTGTACCCGGCTGCCACCGAGAAAAGAAATGACAAATCCGGCGATGATCGCGGTATAAAGACCCTTTTCCGGGGTGACACCGGATGCTAACGCAAGTGCGATCGAAAGAGGTAAGGCAATAATAGCGACAATGATACCTGCAACGATATCCTTCACAAGCTGTTCTTTGGTATAGGTTTTCATCACAGAAAACAGCTTCGGTTTTAATTTTTCCATAATCTAAGCTCCAATTCTTCTTTTGAATCATAAAATGAATCATAAAATTTGCGCCTGACAAAGCAGACGCAAATTCTATGATAATCCTTCCCGGTATGAAATTCAAGAAAAAATAAAAAAAGTATAAAGAAAATAAAAAATATATAAAAAGGAACTTAGGCAGCCTCCTGCTTTTTCATGCGGTATGCAAGGAAGCACATGGTAAGGATCAGGGTAATAAGACCGCAGATCAGACCAACATATCCGTTCTGGCAAAGACCGGCAGCAGCGAAGCCGACCAGACAGTTTGCCGCAACGATCAACGCATATGGGATCTGTGTGGAAACATGATCGATATGCTTACACTGTGCGCCCGCAGATGCCAGGATCGTCGTATCGGAGATCGGAGAAATATGATCCCCGCAGACAGCACCGGAAAGGATCGCAGCAACGCTGACAACGAGCATGGAATTTTCCGTGCCAAAGATTGCGATTGCGATCGGGATCAGGATACCGAAGGTACCCCAGGAAGTACCGGTTGCAAAGGCAAGCCCAAGTGCGATCAGGAAGAATACAAACGGAAGGATGACGCCGACAAGTCCGCTTCCATTTACCACGGTACTAACGAATCCGCCGATATTTAAGTATTCGTCACTACAGATGCCGGAGAGTGTCCATGCAAGACATAAGATCATGATCGCCGGTGTCATGGCTTTAAATCCCTGTACCAGACTTTCGCAGCATTCCGTGAAGTTGATCACCTTTCTTGGAAGATATAAAAGGAAGGTGAACAGGATCGTAAAGAAGGAACCAAGCACGAGACTTCTTGCACTCGAACAGTCGGCAAATGCATCACGGATCGACGCACCGTCAAAGAAGCCGCCGGTATAGAGCATAAAGCCGATGCAGGATGCGATCAGTACGAAGATCGGAAGCAGCAGGTCTAACACCTTGCCATGACCGACGACCTTAAGCTCGTCTGCGGTATGGTCATCTGCATCGATGGTTGCGGTTTCTTCATATTTTTTCATCTTAGAAAAGTCCTTATCCATAGCGATCATAAAAATGATAAAGATCAGTGTAAAGATCGCATACAGATTAAACGGGATCGTCTGTGTAAAAAGTGATAATCCATCGATCGAACTTCCCTTTGGAAGAGAAGAACCGACAGCAGCAGCCCAGCTTGAGATTGGGGCAATGATGCAGACCGGTGCAGCAGTGGCATCGATGATATAGGCAAGCTTCGCCCGTGTGACCTTATACTTGTCAGTGACCGGACGCATAACCGTTCCGACGGTCAGACAGTTAAAGTAATCGTCAACGAAGATCAGAACACCAAGGAGGCTGGTAGCGGCAAGTGCGCCCCGGCGGGAACGGATACTTTTTGCGGCCCAGTTTCCATAAGCTCTTGAAGCACCGGACTTTGTGATCAGTGCAACTAAGATACCAAGCAGTACTAAGAAAATAAGAATGTCTGCATTTCCGCCGATTTTTGCACCCATGATCGTAAATGTCGTATCCACAGCAGCAACCAGTGAAAATCCGGTATAGAGAAGTGCACCCGATAAGATACCGACCATCAGGGAAACATAGACTTCTTTCGTGATCAATGCCAGGACAATGGCAATGACCGGGGGCAGTAAAGCCCAGACAGTAGCTGTCATAATAAAACCTCCATATCATATGTAATCTGAAAGTATTGTACAATAGGTATCTTTTAATCACAATAGATAATTAAAAAAAGGGATTGGAAATACCTGCAAAAGGTGATTATAATATTAGGTAGATAAACCAAAGGAGAGCAGAAACATGTATGATGAACTGACAAAAAAAGACATTGAAAAAATCGAGCAGGAGATCGAATACCGGAAGCTGGTTGTCCGTAAGGAAGCGATCGAAGCGGTCAAGGAAGCACGTGCCCATGGCGATCTGAGTGAGAACTTTGAGTACCATGCAGCAAAAAAAGA
>CACZPJ010000151.1 GCA_902782995.1 uncultured Lachnospiraceae bacterium
AATAGAAAAAATCATACAAAGAAACGCCAAAACCGACATTTGCCGGAGTTGGCGTTTCTTATTAGGGACTTATTTTACAGCCCCTTTTTTAGATACGTTTTTTCAAAAGAGAGATCAGTTTTTCAAACTGGAGCGGCTTGCCCTGGATCTGCTGTACCTTTAAGCGGTTTTGCTCACTGAACCCTACTAGAATATTGTGGTTCGCTTCTGCAAGGTAATCCATGATACCGTCAATATCAGACTTTAAGTTCTTCGGACACTGGATATACAGATGCTTGTTGGCTGTGATATGCAGTGTATACGAGATACTGAAATGATACCAGAACAGCTTATGCAGGGTGGAATGCTTGTAGATCCAGATGATCTCCTGGATCGGAACGATCGCGATCCCGGAGGAAGCGATCGCAATGAAGTAATGCTCTGTAATAAACATATCCTCGGTTGCAAGCTGTGGCAGTGTCGCAAGCTCTTCCTCTGCCTGCGCGAGCAGTTCGGACGGCTTGCCAAACAGTGCAAGCTGCTGGCATGGCGGCGACAGTACCGGGAAAAAGTAATAGATAATGCAAAGCAGGATCGAAATGACCGCATAGATTCCGGTTACTGCAAATACAACGATTAAGATCATGCTCGGAACCCGGCGGAATCCCAGTTCATTGATCGTATACGGACTGACCTTTTCCGTAATCCCGGTGGTCGTCCAGTGCAGGTCGGAAGCAATCTTCGTCAGCAGCTCATGGAAGCTTGCATTGCTGCGTACCAGCTTGGCATTGACCGTGATATGATTGATCTCCGGGAGCCCTTCTTCGCTGCTGCGCGGGGAAAGCAGTACCATCGTACAGGTATCATCCCGCATGGTGTAATAATAATAGCCGGATGTGTGACCAAACAGTGTCTGGGTGTATCCGGTAAAATGCAGATCCGTCAGTGTGGTACGGATATACTGGTCGTTGTCCCGATAAAGTGCATCAAGGCTGTCTGAATCGCTGATCTTCGTAGGAAAGAGGATCGAGCTTAGGGGAAGTGCGATCCAGAGTACCAGCAAAAGGATCAGATATATGATCGGAGAAAAAAGCTTTCTCCGGTAAACGCTTTTGATGCTCCGCGTGATGTAATGTTTCAGGTATTCAGTCATAATTCCTCCAAACGTTTTTACTGATTTTAAGTATAAGGGCTGGGGACGAAATAATCAAGCGTGCGGCTTGCTTTTTAAGAGGAAAGTTGATACTATGATAAGTGCTATATCAGTGCCATCCGGTGTGCCGGAAGAGCATAGTCTGGCATATAGCAGGAGGATAACGTGGAAGCGTATACAGGATTTGCACAGGTATATGATATGTTCATGGACAATGTTCCATACGAAGCATGGCGGGATTATATTGTGCGTGAACTGAAAAAGGAAGAGATAGAAGACGGGATCATCTTAGATCTTGGCTGTGGAACAGGGAAGATGACAAGGCTTCTTGCAGCAGAAGGCTATGATATGATCGGAATCGATCTGTCGGATGAGATGTTGATGATCGCAAGGGAAGAACAGACCTCGGAAGATGGTATCCTGTATCTACAGCAGGATATGCGGGAGTTTGAACTTTACGGGACGGTACGTGCCGTCGTCAGTGTCTGTGATTCGATGAATTATATTTTAGAGGACGAGGATCTGTTACAGGTCTTTTCACTGGTGAACAATTACTTAGATCCGGGTGGAATATTTTTGTTTGATCTGAACACAATCTATAAGTATGAGAACCTGCTTGCAGAGAACATGATCTGTGAGAACAGAGAGGAAGGCAGCTTCATCTGGGAGAATTACTACGATAAGGAAGAAGAGATCAATGAGTATGACCTGACGCTGTTTGTCCGGGAAGAGGACGATCTCTACCGTAAGTATGAGGAAACACATTTCCAGCGTGCATACCACATCGAACGGATCAGGGAACTGTTAAAAGAGGCAGGCATGGAATTTCTGGGTGTCCATGATGTATCGGATGGCGGTGCGGTACGTGCAGACAGTGAGAAGGTATATTTCCTTGCAAGGGAACATGGAAAGCAGCAAGAAGCGTGTACGAAAGAATAGAAAAGAGGAATGGATATGACAGATTATATTGTAAGAGCAACAGCAGCAGAAAATCAGATCCGGGCATTTGCCATTACATCAAGAGAGATGGTAGAAACTGCAAGAGAGGCACATAATACCAGTCCGGTAGTTACCGCAGCACTCGGCAGATTGTTAAGTGCCGGTGCAATGATGGGTACGATGATGAAGGGAGAGAAGGATCTGCTCACACTTCAGATCAATGGAAGCGGCCCGTTAAAGGGAATGACAGTAACCGCAGATGCCAAAGGCTTCGTGAAGGGGTATCCACAGGTTGCGCAGGTTGACCTTCCGGCAAATGCACAGGGCAAGTTAGATGTAGGTGGTGCAGTCGGAATCGGTATCTTAACCGTGATCAAGGATATGGGCTTAAAGGAGCCGTATGTCGGACAGACGGCGTTACAGACCGGTGAGATCGCAGAAGACCTCACGTACTATTTTGCAACGAGTGAGCAGGTTCCGTCCGCAGTCGGACTCGGTGTGCTGATGACAAAAGAAAATACGGTAAAACAGGCAGGCGGTTTTATTATCCAGTTAATGCCGGATACTTCCGAAGAAGTCATTGCAAAGCTAGAAGAGAAAATCGCGAAGATCAAGTCTGTGACGGAGATGTTAGAGGATGGTATGACACCGGAGGACATCTTAGAGGAGCTTTTAGGAGATCTTGGTGTGGAGATCACCGATCAGTTAGAAACCGGATTCCGCTGTGACTGTTCGAAGGAACGGATCGCCAAGGCACTTGCAACGATCAGTAAAAAGGATCTCGATGACATGATCGCAGATAATGAACCGATTGAAGTAAAGTGTCATTTCTGTAATAAGAATTATAAGTTCGAAGTCGAGGAATTAAAGGAGATAAGACAGTGAAGCACGGATATGTAAAGGTAGCAGCAGCGACACCGAAGATTGTCGTGGCAGATCCGAAGGAAAATGCAAAGCGGATCCTTGCAAAGATCAAAGAGGCAGAAATGGAAGGCGCAAAGCTCATTGTTTTCCCGGAACTTTGTATTTCCGGTTACACCTGTGGGGATCTGTTCTGGCAGGAGTCTGTCTTAGAGGAATCCAAAAAGCAGTTACTGTGGCTTGTTAAAGAGACAAAGCAGATAGATGCCATGATCTGGTTAGGACTTCCGCTGATGGTACAGGGCAAGTTATACAATGTGGCGGCAGCCATCTGTAAGGGAAAGCTTCTTGGACTTGTGCCAAAGCGTCATATCCCGAATTACAATGAGTTCTATGAAGCAAGATATTTTACACCGGGTATGCAGATCCCGGAGAAGATCACGTTCGCAGACGGTGTCGATGTCTGGATGGGAACGGATCTGATCTTCACCTGTAAGGAGCTGCCGGAGCTTACGGTTGCAGCGGAGATCTGTGAGGATATCTGGACCCCGCAGCCGCCAAGTATTGCACATGCATTGGCAGGGGCACAGGTGATCGTGAATCTTTCTGCGAGTGATGAGACAACCGGCAAGGATGTCTATCGGAAGAATCTCGTGGAGGGACAGTCTGCAAGACTGATCTGCGGCTATATCTATGCCAGTGCCGGAGACGGAGAGTCGACACAGGATGTGGTTTACTCCGGACACAATCTGATCGCGGAAAACGGAACGATGCTTGCTGAATCGAAGCGTTTTACGAATGAGACGATCTATACCGAGTTAGACGTTAAGCGTCTGTCTGCGGAACGCAGAAGAATGTCTACCTTTGTAAGCAGTACCAAGGAAGACTATCAGTATCTTCCATTCAGCTTAGATGTTACAGAGACAAAGCTGACACGATTTGTAGATCCGGCACCGTTTGTACCGGGGAATAAGAATGACCGTGACAAGCGGTGTGAAGAGATCCTTGCGATCCAGTCCATGGGATTGAAGAAGCGTTTAGAGCATACCGGATGCCAGAGTGCAGTGATCGGTATATCGGGCGGCTTAGATTCTACGCTGGCACTGCTTGTTACCGTGCGTGCATTTGATCTGCTGGGGTTAGAACGGACGAAGATCACGGCGGTGACGATGCCGGGATTTGGTACGACAGACCGTACCTATGAGAATGCCCTTAGTATGGTAAGAGGACTTGGGGCGACTCTTAAGGAAGTGAATATCTGTGATGCCGTCCGTGTGCATTTCCGGGATATTGGGCAGGAAGAGAGCTGCCATGATGTGACCTACGAGAATGGACAGGCAAGGGAGCGTACACAGATATTGATGGATATTGCCAATAAGCAGAATGGAATGGTGATCGGAACCGGAGATATGTCAGAGCTGGCACTTGGCTGGGCAACCTACAATGGAGATCACATGTCCATGTATGGCGTGAATGCATCGGTGCCAAAGACACTTGTCCGTCATCTGGTACGCTATTATGCGGACACCTGTAAGGATCAGGCAATTTCCGATGTGTTATACGATGTCTTAGATACACCGGTAAGCCCGGAACTGCTTCCACCGGAGGATGGCAAGATCGCACAGAAGACCGAAGATATTGTTGGCCCGTATGAACTGCATGACTTCTATCTGTATTATGTCATGCGCTTTGGATGCCCGCCGGCGAAGATCTACCGTCTTGCGAAATATGCATTCGCGGGAACGTATGATGCAGAGACGATCTTGAAATGGTTAAAGACCTTTTACCGCAGATTCTTCTCCCAGCAGTTTAAGAGATCCTGTCTGCCGGATAGTCCGAAGGTAGGAACGGTAGCCGTATCCCCGCGTGGAGATCTCCGTATGCCGAGTGATGCATCGGTACGGATCTGGATGGATGAATTAAATACACTTGCATAGTGGAGCTTATATAGAAGATGGAGAAGCAAAAACACCAGCGGTTGATCCGGATACGGACGACCGCTGGTGTTTTATTAAATATGATGTACAAGATCTTCAAAGGACTTCTGTCTGCTGAATGCGAAGCCTTTGCCATAGACGAAAGAGTACATGACGATCGCAAGTAAGAATGCGGTAATGACATCAAATACGGAATGCTGTTTTAAGAACATCGTTGCTAAGATAATGCTCGTCATCAGCACGAAGGATGTGATCCGTACCGGCTTATTCTTACGGAAGCATTCACTGTTCATAATCGCAAAGTGGACACCGAGCGAATTATACACATGGATGCTTGGAAACAGATTCGTCGGGGTATCCGTTTCATATACCCACTGGACGAGTGTCACAAAGATATTATCGTGTGCAAAGCTCTGCGGCCGTAAGTGCTGACCATTCGGGTAGAGTGTCGAAACAATCAGAAAAATGGTCATTCCTGTGATCAGAAAGGTACAAAGCTTATAGTAGTCATTTTTATTTTTAAAAAAGAAATATAAAACGGCATAAGCGACGTATCCAAACCATAATAAATAAGGGACAATAAAATATTCAATAAACGGAATATAATCGTCGATCTTCATATGGATCACATTAAACTGGGTGGTCACATGTGTCTCAAGATAACGAAACCATGGAAAATAGATCAGGACGTAGAGCAGCACCCAGGCGTGTTTGTATTTTTGGATCAGTTCTAATGCTGTTTTTTTTGCTTTCTGCAACAAAAAAATCGCCTTCCTTACCTATGATATTAACTAGAATATGTTTCTTGTGGGATTATAGCACATGCTTTTTTGTGAAACAACGGGTTTCCATGAACTTTAAAAAAATTAGGAAAAAATTAATAAAACATTCTGCTTTTATTTGCCGGTTTGTGCAATTAGACCATAAAGATTTTAAATAAATATTACATTTTACGGATTCGGTTGACAAAGAAAAGTGCATACCTATAATAAGTAAAGTGAAATCAGAGAAAAGAAAGAAAAAGAGGATAAATTATGAAAAAAGGGAAAGTATCCGGTCATTCCGGAAAGTGGATCGCGGGAGTCAGTATCCTTGCTGTTTTACTTGTGTTACTGGCAGTGTATCTTGTTTTTGCAGTATATTTTCAGAAGCATTTTAGTTTTCATACAATGGTAAATCATGTGTCCGTATCGGGTGCATCGGCAGCAAAGACGGAAAAGAAGATCGCAGAAGAGATGAAGGGCTATGAACTCGTGCTGAACGAGCGTGAGGATCAGACCGAGAAGATCAAAGGCGCAGATATTGATATTGCACCGTCTTTTCATGGAGAAGTGCAGGATATGTTAAAAAAACAGAATGCATTTGCTTGGCCGTATTATCTGATCGTGGGACAGAGTCTGAGCACCGATGCAGTGATCACCTATGATGAAGAAAAGTTAGATGCAGTGATCGATGCATTAGACTGTATAAAGCAGGAAGGTCAGAAACAGTCAGAAAATGCGAAGATCTCAGAGTATACGGAGGATGGTTATCAGATCATCCCGGAGGTATATGGAACACAGATCAACCGGGATAAGCTGATCGAAGAGGCAGGCACGGCGGTTTCGGAGTTAAAAGAGAGCTTAGATCTGTCTGAGGAAGGCTGTTATGAAGATCCTGCCATCACCAGTGAGTCGAAGGAGTTAGTAGCAGCCCGGGAGAAGATGAACCGGTACGTGAATGTTACGATTACATATGACGTGGATGATAATGTGGAAAAATTAGATGCTGAAGAGATCCATAACTGGGTTTCTGTGGATGATAAGGCAGATGTGTCCATTGATGAAGAAGCAGTAGCAGAATATGTGAAGGGATTAGCGAAAAAGTATAATACCGTATACCGTCAAAGATCCTTAGATACTTCCTATGGACAGACCGTTTCCATCCAGGGAGGGGATTATGGCTGGAAGATCGACAATGACGCGGAAA
This sequence comes from uncultured Lachnospiraceae bacterium, assembly GCA_902782995.1. Taxonomy (GTDB): domain Bacteria; phylum Bacillota; class Clostridia; order Lachnospirales; family Lachnospiraceae; genus Roseburia_C. Next base: position 6,838 of record CACZPJ010000151.1, read on the forward strand.
AGGAGATGATCTTAGCAGATCTTGAAGCCGGAGAGGACGTAGAGCGTGAGCCGGTTTATGCACAGACTGCTAACAGTCATGGAGAGCATGATTATGGCAATACTTATGTAGAGATCAATCTTACGGCGCAGCATCTGTACTTTTATAAGAATGGTTCCCTGTTAGTGGATTCGGATTTTGTATCCGGTGATATTTCCAAGGGACATGATACACCGGTCGGTGCCTATGCAGTAACCTATAAGCAGAAGGATGCAACATTGCGTGGACCGGGATACGAATCTAAGGTAACCTACTGGATGCCATACTGTAATGATGTCGGAATGCATGATGCAACCTGGAGAAGTGACTTCGGCGGCAGTATCTATAAGCGGAATGGTTCCCATGGCTGTGTGAACCTGCCGGCAAGTGTGGCAAAGACGATATTTGAAAATATCGAAGCGGGCTATCCGGTTCTTGTCTATGAGCTTCCGGGAACAGAGAGTGCCAAAGGAATCGCACAGGATGCAGCAGCGGCAGCCGATGCTGCCATTAAGGCGATCGGAGATGTGACCTTAGAGAGTGAACCGGCGATCACAGCAGCCAGAGCGACTTATGATGCCTTGGATGATATAGCAAAGAGCTATGTCAAGAATCTGGACATCCTTACCGCAGCAGAAGCAGCCTACGCACAGTTACAGCAGCAGGCAGCAGAACAGCAGGCACAGACGGATGCGCAGATGCAGGCACAGGCAGTGATCGATCAGATCACAGGACTCGGTACGGTTACGAAGGACAGTAAGGCAGGAATCGACGCAGCAAGAAGTGCATATAATGCCTTATCGGATATGGCAAAGGCGTATGTATCCAATTATGCGGATCTTGAAAAAGCGGAGAGTGATTATAAGGCATTAACAGAATCTTAAATTATAAGATTTTCTTAAGAGAAGGTCAAAAAATATACATCAAAAACAGTATGTGGTATAATACAAATGTCTGTGATATGCGGACGATTGTACAATATCGCATACTGTTTTACTGTATAGGAAATTCCGTTGGAATTCCTATACAGTAAAAGCAAGTAAACTTGCAACGATGCGCACCTCGCGGCGTGGAAGATGATGCGATGCATCCGCTCGGGCGCGAGAGTGTGCGGCAAGCGTACACTTTATTTTACAATAGGAAATTGCGTTCTATTGCATTGTGCATACTTGGTTTGACATGCGGCATGCCTGCGTGGACTTCAGGACAGTCATGTGAAGTGGGAGGAATAGAAAGATGAAGAAAGAAACAAAAAGCAAAAATGGAAAAAAGAGAATGTCTGTAAGAAAGATGGTACTGCTGGTGGGCGCCGGTATGTCCATCCTTGGACTGGTCATCATGGGTAGTGTTGGCATCAACGGAATGTTCCGGATGCAGAGAATTGCCATGTCGGAGTATGAAGATGCAGCGGATCAGGGATATAACGATCAGATCAAGACACAGGTAGAGACTGCTGTCTCTGTTTTACAGACATATTCAGATATGGCAGATAAAGGGGAGATGACCGAGGAAGAAGCGAAGGAAA
>CACZPJ010000152.1 GCA_902782995.1 uncultured Lachnospiraceae bacterium
CAATGCTGTCAGGAAAACAAATGTGACTGGGGTTAAGAAAAATTTCTTAAAATTAACTCTTGACAAAAGTCACTTCATAACAGAAAGATGTTGTGATAAATCAATGCAGGAAAGGACACATGTGTGAAGGAAATGTCTTTATTTCAGAGAAGGTCCAGATCAGGGGAGCGGCAGGAATTAGAAAACAGAATATGCCAGTTGGAGTTAGAGAAGCAGGAGGCACGGGAGGAACTTGCCAGGCTGAAAAAACAGTGTGAGTTAAAAAGTGCTTATCTGTCACAGATCAGTCACGAGATCCGGACACCGATCGATGCGATCAATGGACTGACAAAGGTAACGGCAGAAGCAGCGGAGGATCACCCTGCTGTAGCAGAGAACATGCAAAAGATCTCGTATGCCTGTCAGGCAGTACAGAATGTGATCCAGGATGTCTTGGATATGACAGCAGCAGAGGCAGATCAGCTTGAAATCAGCACAGAAGAATTCGATCTCTATGAGATGGTAGTATCGATCGGGGAGATGTATACACAACTGTGTGCACAGAAGCAGATCCGGTTTGAGGTATCGGTGGATGAACGGATGAAAAAACCGGTACTTGGTGATCCATTGCGGGTGGGTCAGATCTTAAACAATCTTTTGTCCAATGCATTGAAATATACACCGGAAAATGGAACGATCGAACTGTCTGCCATGCCCGGTAAGATAGAAGAAAGAAAAATTTATATCCGGTTTTCTATCCGGGATACAGGCTGTGGGATCAAAAAGGATCAGTTAGAACAGATCTTTATACCACATATACAGCGGAGCGGTAAAAGTGAAAGTCCGATGCCGGGAGCAGGAATCGGGCTCCCGGTCACAAGCCAGCTTGTGCATCGGATGAAGGGTGCAGTTGAGGTGGAAAGTGTGTACGGAGAGGGAAGTACCTTTACGGTATCCCTTCCATTTCAAAGAGCGGGAGCTTTACAGGAAGCAGTACCATCCGGGGAAGAAATGCAAAGACTGCAAACGGCGGACTTTAGCGGTCACCGGATCATGTTAGTCGATGATACGATCTTTAACCGGGATATTGTAGAAGAACTGCTGCGGCAGACCGGACTTGAGGTGGTCTGTGCAAGGGATGGCAGACAGGCGGTAGAATTGTTTACACAGAGTGAACCGGGCACCTATGATCTGATCCTTATGGATATCCAGATGCCGGTGATGAATGGATATGATGCACTGCGTGCGATTCGCAGATCGGATCATCCACAGGCTGGGCAAATACCGGTGCTTGCCATGACGGCGAATGCATTTGCAGAGGATATTTCCGAGTCCTTTGCTGTAGGTATGACGGATCATCTGACAAAGCCGGTTCATGCAGAGGAACTGTATCAGATTCTTGCAAAATACATGAATTAGAGCATAGGAAATACAGGAGGAAAAAAGATGTGGATTGGTTTGTTTTTGGATCTGGTTATGTATCCGATTTTACTTGCATGTTACTTTATGGGAAAGAATTATAAAAAGGAAGAAAAAGGACTTTGTTTTGCCGTAACGCTGCCAAGGGAGCGGATGCAGGATGCACGGGTGCAGGCGGTTGGAGAAGCATATATAAAGCAGATGCGCCGGACGCTGATCTTTTTAATGATATTTCCACTTCCATTTTTATTTACCGGATATTTTTCCATTAATTTTCTGGCATGGACGATCTGGTTTGTTCTCATGTTCGTGCTGATGATGCTTCCGTGGGCAAGGGCACATAAGAAGTTAAGTGTGTTAAAGCGTGATGAGGGCTGGCAGAGGGAACTACCGGAAGGCACTGATACAGAGGATGCATACTGGAAATGGGGACTGTATTATTATAACCCGGATAAGACGGTAAGCAGCCTGGAGACACGGGTTGGTGTCGGAACGACCTTAAACATGGCACGTCCGTGGGCAAAGCTTTTAGGCATTCTCAGCCTGCTGGTATTTATTGCGATGCCGGTGTTTGGATGCTATAGTGTGGCAGAAGAATTTACGCCGCTTTTTTTGACCGTGCAGAATGAATGTGTGGAGGCGGGGCAGTTTCGTGATACTTACCGGATTCCGGTAAAGAGTATCGAGGGCATGGAATTATTAGAGGAGCTGCCGAGAATGTCAAAGTCATCCGGAACAGGTCTTGATAACTTAAGCAAGGGAACATACCATATCCGCAATCAGGGAAAGTGTAAGGTATTGTATCATCCAAAGAATCAGAAGTTTATCTATATTAAGACCGCAGATCAGACATACTATCTGAGTGGTGAAACGGATGAAGAGACGGTGCAGGCCTATGAAGAGATCAGCAGGTTACAGGAGGAATAGGAAGGAAAGCTATGTTAAGAATCGGATTTCATTTATCCTCGTCAAAGGGATATCTTGCAATGGGAAAAGAAGCAGTAAAGCATGGTGCAAATACATTTCAGTTTTTTACCAGAAACCCGAGAGGTGGAGCAGCGAAGCCTCTGAATATAGAAGATATGCAGGCATTTAACACATTTGCCGCTGAGCATGGGATCGGACAGATCTTAGCACATGCGCCGTATACCTTAAATGCCTGTGCGGCAGATGAGGGACTGCGTGATTTTGCAAAAAATGTGATGACGGATGATCTGATGCGGCTTTCGTATATTCCAGGCAGCATGTATAATTTTCATCCGGGCAGTCATGTGAAGCAGGGAACAGAAGCAGGAATCACATATATATCGGATATGCTGAATGCTATTTTAAAGGAAGATCAGACAACGACGGTTTTACTGGAAACAATGGCAGGAAAGGGAACGGAAGTCGGCAGAAGCTTTGAAGAGATCCGTGCAGTCATTGACCGGGTGGAGTTAAGCGGTCATCTTGGCGTATGCATGGATACCTGCCACGTATATGATGCCGGATATGATATTGTGGATGATCTTGATAAGGTCTTAGAAGAGTTTGATTCCGTGATCGGACTGTCACGTTTAAAGGCGGTCCACTTAAATGACAGCAAGAATCCGTTTGCAAGTCATAAGGACAGACATGAAAAGATCGGAGAGGGAAGTATCGGACTAGAGGCGGTTACACGTATCATCAACCATCCGCTTTTAAGAGAACTGCCATTTTATTTAGAGACACCGAATAATCTGGATGGTTACGCAAGAGAAATTGCGATGCTGAAGGATCTGTACGGACAATAATCACCGGATAATAAAATAAGCCAGGAGCTCCGGTCGGCTGCTTATGCAGCGGTCGGCTTGCTTCTGGCTTATTGAAACATTTCTACGATGTAAGCAAGGATAGAAAGCGGTTTCTCATTTTTTGCTTCAGCTCTTTTCACATAATGGTCATAAGCATCTAAGACCCTGGAAAATCCTAAAGCAGCATCCTTTTCTGAAAACATAGGGACACCTCCTTTGATATTTTGTTCTTACAGCTTGCATTATAGAATGATATATGGTAAATGTCAACAATATAGATGTTAAGATTTTGTTAAATATACACAAAGAAATTGTAAAAATCAGGAAAAAAGCAATTTCATGGTAAACATGCATAGAAATGAGGCATAAAATGGACGAAAGAGCAGGACAGAGAAGAACAGTAGCCATGGCACACCGGAAAAGAAGGATGAGAAAGAAAAAACGGCAGAGAATGATAAAGCGTATGGTACTGACCGCTATTTTTGTACTCGCGCTTATTCTCGTGGGCAGGGTGATCACACAGATTGCAGGAAATCGGAAGGCACAGGCGTCTGCAATGCCACAGAAGGTCGTAGAAGACCCTCCATCATATGATGTGGAGCTTCTGACCGTGAATGAATACTCCAGACCGGGGACGGCGATTGATCCGGTTGCCGGAATTGTCGTTCATTATACGGCGAATCCGGGAACATCGGCGATGCAGAACAGGGACTATTTTGAGGGACTAAAGGATTCACATATTACACATGCAAGCAGCCACTTTGTGATCGGGATCGAAGGGGAACTGGTGCAGTGTATTCCGTGCAATGAGATCTCCTATGCATCGAATGACAGAAACCACGATACGATCTCGATTGAATGCTGTATTGCGGATGATACCGGAAAGTTTTCGGATGCGACCTATCAGACACTGGTGCATCTAGTGGCATGGTTAGTCGGCAGATATGATCTTCGTGTGGATGATGTGATCCGGCATTATGATGTGACCGGAAAGCTGTGTCCGAAGTATTATGTAGAGCATGAGGATGCATGGGAACAGTTTAAAAGTGATGTTTCGGATTATATTGAAAAAAATGGCGTCGAACCATCGGAATAGGCGTGATTACCGGCTTGCCAAACGAGTTACTATCAAGTAAAATAAAAGTGGATTTTAATGCAAAAAAGGAAATAGGATTAGAACATGATTGCTGATTTACAGGAAGAAAAAAATATCAGAGAGACGTTGATACAGATCAAACAGCGTATCCGTGAAGATGGTGAATATAAGGTGCAATTCCTTTCGTGGGAGCAGGAACATCACAGACTGCCGGAATGCTTAGGACACGAAGATCCGAAGGTGCGTAAGAACGCAGCTCTTTTGATCGGGGAACTAGGATTACAGGAAGACATCGAAGCACTCTGGGAGGCATATCAGACGGAGCAGACCTTGTTTGTGAAAGGCTCTTATCTGGCTGCCATGGAGAAGCTGGACTTTCATCCGTATGCAGAGAAGCTGCATGCACTGTATGAAGAACTTTGTTCCATGCAGCCTGCCGATAATGAGAAAAAGCATCATAAGGAACAGTTAAAGGTACTCGGACAGATGCTCCGATCGGCAGAACCGCATAAGAGACATAAGTTTCGTGGATATGAGAAGGAATTAGACGTTCTTTTACTTACGAATCCGTCTTACCGCGAAGTGACTGCATCCCAGATCCGGGATGGCAAGGTATTGCTTACGAAGGCGGGAGTCCGGGTGAAGACAACCAATCTGCGCGAACTGCTTACCATCCGTACTTATCAGGAGATGATCTTCTTTTTGCCGGGAGTAAAGCGTGTGCAGCCGGATCCGGAGAAGTTAGCGGAGATGTTGATACAGGCAGGTATTATGGATTATCTGAAGGAGCTTCATGCATCACAAGAAACGCCGTTTTATTTCCGGGTGGAGATGCGTGGCAGACAGGAAGATAGCGGGCGGAGAAGTCTGATCCATAAGTTTGCGGAAGCACTTGAGGAACAGTCGGATCGTGCACTGATCAATGCAGTCGACGATTACGAAGTGGAGATCCGTCTTGCACCGGCATCAGATGGCACCTATCTGCCGTGTCTGAAGCTTTTTACGATCCCGATGCGTAGATTTGCTTACCGGAAGCAGTCCGTTGCGGCAACGACACAGCCGGCGACAGCGGCACTTTTAATGCAGCTTGCGAAAAAATATCTGACCGAAGGTGCACAGGTGCTCGACCCGTTCTGTGGTGTCGGTACGATGCTGATCGAACGGGATCTTCTTGTGGCTGCCGGAGACATGTATGGAACCGATATTTTTGGTGAGGCAGTAAAAAAGGGCAGGGAGAATGCACTTGCTGCAGGAATGAATATTAATTTTATCAATCGTAACTTCTTTGACTTTACGCATAAGTATCTCTTTGACGAGATCGTTACGGATATGCCGTTACGCGGTAAGAAGACCAGGGAAGAACAGGATGGATTTTACGCAGACTTTTTTAAAAAGGTTACAGAAGTACTGCGGTCGGGGGGCTACATGTTCCTGTACTCGAATGAGAATGGTTTTGTGAAAAAGCAGCTACGTCTGCATAAGGAGTTTCGGTTGGTGAAGGAAGACTGTATCCGTGAAAAGACAGGATATTATTTTTTCGTGATCAGATATAAGGAGTAGGATAATGGCGTATGCATGGGAAACAATACAGGAAGAAGATCTAGGGGAGACACTGTTAGATAAGGGGCTGATCCAGAGCTTACAGGACCGGTTTTGCGCGGCGAACAATGTATACTGCGTATGCTTAAGTAAAAAGCGCGGTGTACTGACAAAGGCTTATGGCAGCAGGGAAGAATTAGATTATGTGCACGGTAAGGTCAGTATGAACCGGCATGTGGTCTTATTAAACCGTCTGTTAGAGAGTGAGATTGAAGATATTATCGAAGAACCGTTAGAAGAAGATTATCTGAAGATGTCCGGGATCAGCATTCATGTCGGCGGCAAGGTGGCTGCCATCTGGATCGTGATCGGAGTCATCCGGGATGGAGAGATTCATGGAGAGGACGTGCCGGATTATGTCCAGACGACGACGCTTGGCCAGTATTACAGGGCGATCGAATTCCTCGAGATGCTGACAAAGCAGTATTTTGCGGTAAAGTTAGATGAAGTGCTCGCACAGGAGGGCTTTCAGCAGAGCAGGGAAGCACAGGAGCGGATGAAGGAAGAACTGCACCGCAATGAAGTTTTAACTTCCGTATTACAGAAGTTAGAAAGTGAGCATGAATTTTCCAAGCTTGCAGAAGACATCCTGCGGGAGGTATGTGGGTATCTGAAGATAGACAGCGGTGCCCTGATGCGTGTAAACAGGGATGGAACATGCGCAGATATGATCTGTGAATATGTAGAAGATCCTGCGGATACGGTACTTGCCAGCATGCAGAACCTGCCGGTTGAAAAGCTGCCATATATGACAGGAAAGCCGTTTATGATCTCTTCCGATTCTGCACTTCCGGCAGCTTTCCGTACGATGTTTGATGCGTTTGGCTATCAGGCATTTATCAGTTTCCCGATCGAGGTCAATCAGACCGTTGGAATGTATTTGATCTTCTATGAGAAGAAGAAAGAGCGTACATGGAATTCGAACAACATTAAGTTTTTAAATGAGATTAAACAGATCGTGCAGAGCATTTTATCTAAGCGGATCGCAAAGAATTCACTGGCAAGCTCCTATGCATCGCTGGAAGCGATTTTAGAGAATGTAGGCTGCGGTATCTGTGTAAGGGATCCGGAGCATGGCAAGACCTTATATACGAACGAACGGTTTCAGAATCTTTTCCCGGAAAAGGAAGGAACGGCGAGATTCGAAGAGATCTTCAGACAGCGTAAGGACAGTCTGGAAAGCGGCAGATTTTTAGAGTATTATTCGGAGAAAGAAAATCGCTGGTATGACATTCACCATAACCATATCAAGTGGGTGGATGGACGAAACGTGATGCTTTCCACCGTGTACGATGTGACTGATAAGAAGCTCTATCAGCAAAAGATCGAAAAACAGGCAAACAATGACTTCTTAACCGGATTGTACAACCGGATGCGCTGCGAACATGATGTGGAGCAGTATATCAAGCAGGCAAAGGATGCAAGCGGGCATGGCGCACTGCTTTTTATCGATTTAGATGACTTTAAGCATATCAATGATGGATTGGGACATCAGTATGGCGATGTACTGCTAAAAGCAATCTCCCACAGCTTACAGCGTATTGCGGGGATCGCGACGACCTGTTACCGTATGGGCGGGGATGAGTTTATCATCGTGGTAACACATCACCAGTACCATATGTTAAATGCGATCTTAGATGAGATCAGTTCGATCTTTGCCAAGCCATGGTTTTTAAAGGGTGCGGATTACTACTGTACGATGAGCATGGGCGTGGTGAAGTTCCCGGATGACGGGGACAATGTGCAGGAACTGATCAAGAAGGCAGATATTGCACTTTACGAGGCGAAAAAGGCAGGAAAGAACCGGATCGAATATTATAACGAGAATGTGGAGACAAGCTCCTTTAAGCGTCTTGATCTCGAGAAAAATATGCGTTATGCAACGCTTAATGCCTGTGATGAATTTGAAGTTTATTATCAGCCGATCATTGATATTTCAAAGCCGGGTGATCCATGTGCCGGTGCAGAGGCACTGGTGCGCTGGAATTCCGAGAAGCTTGGCTTTATCTCACCGACGGATTTTATTCCATTGGCAGAATATCTCGGACTGATCAATCCGATCGGGGAATTCGTCCTGCGCGAGGCATGTAAGCGTTTAAAATTCTGGAATGATATGGGACATCCGGAGTATCGTGTGAATGTCAATCTGTCGGTCGTACAGCTCTTACAGAATGATATGGTCGACCGGATCCGCAATGTGATCACAGAGACGGAGGTCAATCCGCAGAATCTGACACTAGAGGTAACGGAGAGCCTTGCGATCAACGATATGGGAAGAATGAAGAAGATCCTTGGTCAGATCAAGCAGCTTGGGGTATGGGTTGCGCTAGATGACTTTGGAACCGGATATTCGTCCTTAAACCATATCCGTGAGATGCCGATCGACATTATTAAGATCGACCGCTGCTTTATCATTGATATCGGTAAGGATGATTATTCCGAAGTCTTTGTCAAGATGGTGGCAGAGCTTGCTGAGACGATCGGTGTGCACATGTGCGTGGAAGGTGTGGAAGAGACCGACCAGCTACAGAAGCTTCGTGATATGAAGATCCAGTATATCCAGGGGTATTATTTCGGCAAGCCGATGAAGGCAGCAGATTTTGAGGAAAAGTACCTGTAGGGGAACAGGAAGTATTTAAAAATGACGATTGTATGGGTTTTACAAATCTGGGAATGCTAAAAGAAAGGAGAAGGCATATGTTAGAAAAAATTGATCTGAACAGAAAAATGGGGAAAAAAGAATGCAAGCAGTATATGGATGATCTGCAGCCGAGACTGGCCTATCTGCAAAGAGCCTGCAAGGAAAGCGGCATACCGGTCATTATTGTGTTTGAAGGCTTAGGGGCAGCCGGCAAGGGGACACTCATCAAGCGTGTGATCGAACCGCTTGATCCGAGAGGATTTGCGGTATATTCGACTGCGGTAGAAACGAAGGAAGAGCGGATGCATCCGTTCTTATGGAGATTCTGGACAAAGACCCCGGAGCGCGGAAGAATCGCTATCTTTGACCGTGGCTGGTACCGGAGAGTCTTAACCGACCGCTTTGACGGTGTGACAACCGAAGCACAGCTTGACAGTGCCTATGGCGAGATCTGTTCATTTGAAAAGCAGTTGACCGATGATGGTGTCGTGATCATCAAGTTTTTTACCTATATTTCGAAGAAGGAGCAGAAAGCCCGGTTTGAGCATCTCATGGAATCGAAGAAGACAAAATGGCGGGTGACAAAGGATGACCTGAAGCGAAACCGCCACTACGAAGAATATCTTGCGATGAATGAAGAGATGTTAGAAAAAACAGACAGTGACTATGCACCGTGGAATATTATTGAGGGAACAGACAGGGAGTATGCGGCTGTTAAGATGATGCAGATCGTTGTGGATACGTTAGAGTATGCGGTAAAAGCGAAAAAGGATGCGGTATCATCCAAAAGGGCACAGGCAGAAGATACGGAGCCTGCTTCTGAAAACAGTGAAAATACGATCTTAAAGTCTTTTGTGCTTGCGGGAATTGAGCCGGATCAGAAGATGGAAAAGGACGAGTATAAGAAGAAGCTTGCACAGCTACAGGAACGTCTTGCCGTGCTTCATAATGAGCTGTACTGTTACCGTATTCCGGTGGTTCTTGCCTTTGAAGGCTGGGACGCAGGTGGAAAGGGCGGTGCGATCAAGCGGCTGACACAGGCACTTGACCCAAGAGGCTATGTGGTGAATCCGGTTGCAGCACCAAACGATATAGAAAAGGCACACCATTACCTGTGGCGTTTCTGGACGAAGATGCCAAAGGATGGTCATGTTGCGATCTTTGACCGTTCCTGGTACGGCAGAGTTATGGTAGAACGGATCGAAGGCTTTTGCAGCGAGGATGAATGGAAGCGTGCATACCGGGAGATCAATGAGATGGAATCCGAGCTTGCAGCAGCAGGTGATATTGTGATCAAGTTCTGGATGCAGATCGATAAGGATGAGCAGGAACGACGCTTTAAGGAGCGTCAGGAGAACCCGGCAAAGCAGTGGAAGATCACGGACGAAGACTGGCGGAACCGTGCCAAGTGGGATGAATATGAGAAGGCAATCGATGAGATGTTAGTCCGTACCTCTACCAGCTATGCGCCATGGGTGATCGTTGAGGCAAACAATAAGTATTATGCAAGGATAAAGGTGCTTGAGACGGTGATCGCAGCGATCGAAGAACGTCTTGATAAAGAGCATATGAGTAAGTGAAATGACAAATTATAAGATACGACTGCAATATGATGGAAGCAGATACCACGGATGGCAGATACAGAAGAATACAGACATGACGATCCAGGGCAAGTTAGAACAACTGCTGTTTAAGCTGACCGGGGAAGCTGTGGAGGTACACGGCTCAGGAAGAACGGATGCCGGAGTACATGCGTATGGACAAGTGGCGAATTTTAAGCTACATGAGGAACGCACAGAGGATCAGCTTCTAAGAGATCTCAATCACTACCTGCCAGCAGATATTGCGGTGCTTAGCGTAGAAAAGGTACCGGAGCGTTTTCACAGCAGATTAAGTGCGGTGCGAAAGACTTACCGGTACCGTATCTGGACCGGGGAGATCCCGAATGTCTTTGAACGGCGTTTCGTAACGGCCTTTACGCAGGCATTAGATGTAACGAAAATGAAGCAGGCAGCAGATTATCTGATCGGAACCCATGATTTTACGTCCTTTTGCGGAAACCGGAGATTTAAAAAGTCCGCAGTCCGCACGATCGAGCAGATCAGGATCGAACAAAAGGAGCGGGAGATCGACATCTGGGTTACTGGGAACGGATTTTTGCAGAATATGATGCGGATATTAACCGGAACGCTGATCGCAGCCGGAACAGGTGAGATTGCACCGGAGCAGATGCCTGCTATTTTGGAAGGCAGGAACCGTGATCTGGCAGGATGTACGATGCCGCCGGAGGGACTGGCACTGATGTCGGTAGAATACGAAACGATAAGACAGGATACCGGGAATTAAGATGGAAAAATGGATTGAGACAAGAAAAAGAGGAAACTTTACAGAAATCGGAAGACAGCATGGCATTGATCCTGTGATCGCACGGATTATGAGAAACCGTGACATTTCCACCGATGAGCAGATCGAAGAATATCTGCATGGCGGAATGGAGCATCTGAATGATCCGCATCTTATGAAGGATGCAGACCGTGCGGCAGCAATCATATGGGGGAAAATAGCAGAAGGAAAAAAGATCCGTATTATCGGTGACTATGATATTGATGGTGTCAATGCAACCTATATTCTGATCAAGGCATTACGAAAATGCGGAGCGGATGTGGATTATGCAATCCCAGATCGTGTGCGGGACGGATATGGGATCAATGAGCATCTGATCGAATGTGCAGGTGAGGATCAGGTCGATACGATCATTACCTGTGATAACGGGATCGCTGCGCGGGATGCGATCGCACTTGCCAAGGAAAAGCAGATGACTGTGATTGTAACGGATCACCATGATATTCCATATACGATGGTGGATGGACAAAAGCAGTATCAGATCCCGGATGCGGATGCGGTGATCAATCCCAAACAGGCAGACTGTCGGTATCCGTATAAGGAGTTATGTGGATCGGTCGTTGCATTTAAGCTGGTGCAGATCCTATATGAGAAAACAGATTTTGATGTGCTGGAGTTTTTAGAGAATGCGGCATTTGCAACCGTCGGGGATGTGATGAACCTGACCGGCGAGAACCGGATTCTGGTAAAGGAAGGGCTAAAAGCCATCCATGCCACGAAAAGTCCGGGACTGCTGGCACTGATCTTACAAAATGAGCTGGCACCGGAAAATATCACAACCTATCATCTGGGCTATGTACTCGGCCCGTGCATGAATGCAAGCGGCAGATTAGATACCGCAGAGGATGCGGTGGAGCTGCTGTTAAGTGAAAAAGATGCGGTGGCATCTGATTATGCAAGGCGTCTGATCGAACTGAATGCAGAACGCAAGAATCTGACGACAGAAAATTATGAGCTTGCGGTCGCACAGATCGAGGAACATCACTGGGACAAGGATCGTGTTATGGTGGTCTATCTGCCAGAGTGCCACGAGTCTCTAGCCGGAATTATCGCAGGAAGGATCAGGGAGCGTTATTACCGTCCGGTATTTGTACTGACGAAAAGCGAGGATGGAGTCAAGGGTTCCGGCAGATCCATTGAAGAGTATTCGATGTATGAGGAGATGAATAAGATCGCCGATATTTTTACGAAGTTCGGTGGACATCCGATGGCAGCAGGACTTTCCCTTGCAGGGGAAGAGAAGGTAGATGAGTTCCGCAGACGGCTGAATGAACAGTGCAGTCTGACAGAGGATGATCTGACCGAGAAGATCCGGATCGATGTTCCGGTTCCGATCGCCTATGTTTCCCTTCCGCTGATCAAACAGCTTGCAGTATTAGAACCTTGTGGAAAGGGGAACAGCAAGCCTGTGTTTGCAGACAGAAAGATACATATCCGTGAGGCACGCATTGTTGGAAAGAACCGGAATGTTTTAAAGCTGGTCTTGGCAGGGGAACATATTTCACAGATGGATGCTGTTTATTTTGGTGACATTGAGGTGTTTCTTAACTACTTCCGTGAAAAGTTCGGCGAAGATCAGGTCGATGCGATGTTACATGGAAAAACCAACCGGATTGAGATGGCAATGATCTATGATATGGCGGTGAATGACTATCAGGGACGGCAGAGTCCGCAGATCATTGTCCGGCGTTACCGTTAATTTGCAAGTACAAACTTGATATGCGCAAAAGGCAGCGCAGGAATGGAGATTAGTGTGAAAAATAAGATTTTTCACACACAAGATTTGTGCTTGCGCACAAACTTGATATGCGCAAAAAACAGCGCAGAAATGGAGAG
>CACZPJ010000153.1 GCA_902782995.1 uncultured Lachnospiraceae bacterium
CTCCTTTTTTGATTTTGTATCTGTCTTAGCTAAGGACAAATGAATTGTAACAATTCTGTAATAACTATGCAATAGGAGCATTCTGGCAGAATTGACAAAAATTATGGAATATTCTATGCTGAAAAAGAAAGGAAATGGTAACAATGGACATTTTAGATAAATTTGGCACGATGGTGGGAAATCAGTCTTATAAAGATCCAGAGAAAGCCCGCAAACTTCTTCTTACCGGCTACCGCTTACAGGAAAAACGGCTGCAGCTTTTCCCGGATAAGAAGATCCCTGCATCCGGTCAGTATGCAGCAAGGCTCGTAATGCAGACGATCATCCGGGCACTTGCAAAGCCGGATCAGGCTGCAATGGTCAGTATCTTTGTGCCGGGAGAGCTTTTAACAGCGGCGGGGCTCACCCCTTATTCGGTGGAAGCATTGTCCTGCTTTTTGGCAGGAACAAAGTGTGAGCAGGCATTCCTTAGAAAAACAGAGGAAGAGGGTTTCCCGGAAACGATGTGTTCTTATCACAGGGTTTTTCTTGGAGCGGCTTTATCCGGACTGCTGCCGCAGCCGAAATGCATGATCTATACCAATCTTGCCTGTGATGGAAATATGATGACCTTTCCGTATCTGAAAGAGACATATGACCTTCCGGGCTTTTATATTGATGTTCCATATGAGAAAGATAAGGAATCTGTCAGTTATGTGGCAGGGCAGTTACGGGATATGAAGCATTTCTTAGAAGAGGTAACCGGAGAAAAAATTCCGGAGCAGGCAGTGGCCAAGGCCGTTTCAAATAGTAAAAAAGCATCCGCATATTACCAGAAGCAGCTTGCCTTACGGAAAGACCATGATCCGGTCACAACGATGACAAATGAGCTGTATGCGATTTTTATGTGCCATCTGCTTTCCGGATCTAAGGAGGCAGTAAAATATACGAAGCTGTTACTGGAGGATGTGAAAAAGGCACCAAAAGAAGACGAACTGCATGTGCTCTGGATGCATATCATGCCATTTTTGCAGGAGCCGGTCAGAGAGGTGTTTAATTATAGTGATCATATCCATATATCAGCCTGTGACTTCGTTGCAGATGGGTTTCAGATGGTATCTGAAGAAGATCCGTATGAAGCCATGGCAAAAAAGATGGTCTATAGCATCTACAATGGCAACGTAGATCAGAGGATACAGATGGCAGAGCAGCTTGCAAGGGAAACAGATGCAGACGGTGGCATCCTGTTTGCCCACTGGGGCTGTAAGGGAACTCTTGGCGTGTCGAATCTGATCAAGCATTCCTTAGAAAGCGAGGGCATCCCGACGATGATCTTAGACGGAGATGGCTGTAATCCGGCGAATACCAGTGATGGTCAGGTGTCGACAAGACTTCAGGCTTTTGTGGAAATGTTAGAAGAAGGCAGGGAGGAGAAAAAGCATGATACATTATGTATGTAAATATACACCGGTAGAGTTATTCCACGGTTTCGGGGAAGACTGCACCGTGCTTGAAGAGATCCCGGAGAATTTTGAAATGTCCGATCAGATCGCACATGCGAATCTGTGTGGCTTTGGCAAGTCGGTGATCCAGGCTGTGTTAGAAGGAAAGGCAGAGGAGCTGGTACTGGTAAATTGCTGTGACTCTATGCGCCGGGTGTATGATATTGTACAAAGCACCGGAAAGTGCAGATTCCTCTATATCTTAGATCTTCCGCATGAGGGAAATGAATGTGAGAAGATCAAGTTTGCAAAGGAAATCTTACGCTTAAAGGAGGCATATGAGACATATTCCGGGAAAAAATTTGATCCCGCTGCTTTTCTGCATTCTTTTACAAAGGAGCATTCCATAAAGGAACCTTATATCGGAGTCATGGGAGTGCGCGTCAGCGGTATTTTGGAAAAAATGATCGAGGACAATATGCAGATGAAGGTGAAAAACCTCACCTGTACCTGTGGAAGGGAACTTGCAGTCGTGCCGGAAGAACTGGGGAAATTGGATGAAGAAGCCATGTTAGCTGCATATGCAGAGGCACTGCTTGGACAGATGCCGTGTTTTCGTATGAATGACAGTGTCAGAAGAAGACAGATGTATTTAGATCCGGAACTGAAGGGGATCATTTATCATACGATCAAGTTCTGTGATTACTATGGATTTGAATATGCCGGTATGAAGCGTGAGGTCAGGGTTCCGCTTCTTAAGATCGAAACCGATTTTACCAGTCAGAGTGTCGGACAGCTATTGACCAGAATACAGGCTTTTTCAGAAACCATCGAAGGAGCAGATGACTGGAACGCAGAATCTAAGATCAGTGAGGAGACGAGAAAGAAAATGAAATCAGGAGTCTATTATGTGGCAGGAATTGACAGTGGATCAACCAGTACGGATGTTGTGATCTTAGATCAGGATGGAAAGATCAAGTCTACGATGATCATTCCGACCGGAGGCGGTGCAATGCTTAGTGCAAAAAAGAGTCTGGAGCTTGCATTAGAGCGTGCAGGCATCCATGAGGAAGAGATCGTAAGGATCGTTACGACCGGATATGGACGGGCTTACATTGACAATGGGGATGACAGCATCACAGAGATCACTTGTCATGCCAAGGGTGCGCATTACCTGAATCCAAGGGTTCGGACGATTATTGACATCGGAGGACAGGATATTAAGGCAATCAGCATCGATGAAAATGGAGCAGTCCAGAACTTTCTGATGAATGATAAATGTGCAGCAGGAACCGGACGTTTCCTTGAGATGATGGCAAGAACACTGGGACTTTCTTTAGAGGAAATGAGTACAAAGGGACTCGAATGGAAGGAAAATATCGTGATCTCGAGTATGTGTACGGTTTTCGCAGAATCCGAGGTAGTATCGTTGGTTGCACAGAATAAGGCGGTTGCAGATATTATCCATGGATTAAATGTCTCTGTCGCATCCAAGGTAGGGGCACTGGCTGCCCGTCTTGGTAAAACGAATCCGGGGGAATATATGATGACCGGTGGTGTCGCAAAGAATCCGGGAATCATTCAGGCATTAGAGGAAAAGCTTGGCGCAAAGCTCTATATCTGTGAGGAGGCACAGCTTTGCGGTGCACTGGGCGCGGCATTGTTTGCTTATGAAAAATGTAAAGCGGAAGCATAAAAGACAACCATTGTAAAAATAAAAAAGAAGTGAGGAATAATCATGGAAACCAAAGAATATACCGGTTTTTTTAAAAGTATCATTGATCAGGATCGCTGTGCCGTAGTGATCTGTAACATCGAACATGAGATCATCTATATGAATCCGGCAGCAGTACAAAGCTACGAAAAATGGGGCGGTGCTGACCTGATCGGAAAAAGCATCTTAAACTGCCATAATCCGGCATCGGGAGAAAGAATCCGTGAGGTGGTAGACTGGTTTGCAGCAGATGAAAGCCATAACATGATCTATACCTTCCACAATGAGAAGCAGAACAAGGATGTATACATGGTGGCACTCAGAGAGGAAGGAAAGCTGATCGGCTATTATGAAAAGCATGAATTCCGCAATCCGGAGACCATGAAGTTCTATGATCTGTTTTAGATAAAAGCAAAGGAAGAAATATAATGTTAGGAAGAACAAAAGGAAAAGCCCTGTGTCAGTATGTCCCGGATTATGTCCTATACGATCTCGAAACGACCGGGACATCCTGTTATTACGATGAAGTGATCGAAATCTCCGCAGTAAAGGTAAGAGGAGGGAAGGTCGTAGATGAATTCAACGAACTGGTCAATCCGAAGCGGCAAATTCCTTATGCAGCCAGCATGGTAAATCATATCTCAGATGAGATGGTAGCCGGAGCACCTGTATTATCAGAGATCCTTCCGGAGTTTCTAGCCTTCGTCGGTGAGGATGTCTTAGTAGGACACAATATCAAAAGCTTCGATATGAAGTTCCTCTACCGGGATTGTGAAAAATATCTGAATCAGACACTGACCAATGATTACGTGGATACACTGGCAGTTGCGAAGATCTGTTTCCCGGACTGGAAGCACAGAAGACTGAGTGATCTTGCAGAATATTATGGAATCTCTACTGCCGGAGCGCACCGTGCACTGACGGATTGCAAGATGAACCAGAAAGTGTATGAACTGCTTGGCAGGGAACTCGCCGGTGAGGGAACAACAGGCGTAAAGCCAAAGGTAAGGTCATGTCCGCTTTGTGGCAGACCATTAAAAAGGCGGAACGGACGATACGGAGAGTTCTGGGGATGCACGGGATTTCCGGAGTGCAGGCATACGGAGAATGTGTAAAGACTTGATTGCAAGTGTGGTTGTATAAGAATATAATTTAACTATGAAAACAGATGTCTGTATGTGAGCGAAAGGTACCTGATTAAGAAAGGGATGAGTTATGGCAGGTTATAATCTTACACAAGGGCAATATGAAAACAGAACATTGTCAGATGATGAGATGTGGTCTGCATTTAGCAACCTGTTTTCTAGTAATTCAAAGAATTCGAGCAGTTATAAATTCGGTTTTCTGAAAGCGATCATGGATAATCTGTATAATGTGGATCAGAAATTGACTTTGACATTTGATCAGCTATTTTGTACTTTTACGGAAATATACTGGAATCTGGTGTTGAAGTATGGAATTAGGCAGCAGCCGGTTAGCAAGTATTCAAATGGTACATATTTAGAGCAGATGTTAAATGCAACAGCCGCCCGGTATGCGATTGCAATAGACATACCATTTGAAAGTATTTCAGATGATGCAAAAGTTGAAGTATGCAGGAAAATTAAGAGTAAGTGTAAAATAAATGTAGTGGGAGCCTTGTTTCGGGATACAAAAGGGTTATTTTATTCTTTTTCCAGAAAAGAAGAATGGTTACAGATTAATCCATAGATGTATGAGTTTGTATGCAAACACAAGCTAGCGATTGAAAAATTGAATTATTATGAGTGGGCAAAATATTTGGAAAAAATAAACGATGATTCGGTAATGGATCATTTGCTCACAAAAATTGATAAGAGTTCGGAGCGGGAAAATCTTTCGGTATATCGAAGAATTCTCTTTGAAGAGTTTGAAAATACAACCTGTTTTTACTGTGGAAAAAATTATCTAATGATGGTCAAAAGGTTCATGTGGATCATTTTATCCCAAGAACATTTATAAAAGATGATAAAATGTGGAATTTAGTTTTAGCATGTCCTACTTGTAATTTACAAAAAAGTGATAAACTGGCATCGGTCATCTTTTTAGAAAAACTGTTGGATAGAAATAAAAGAATTGTATTGTTGAATAAAGATGCAAAAGACATGGAAAAGTATTGTGATCAAAATCTCAGAGCAGTTTATTATTGGGCAAAGTTCAACGGATATGATGCAATATGGAAGCCTAAGAAAATTGAATATGAAAGATAGAACAAAATTATATATGGGGGAATGAGTTATGTCAAAAGGTATTTTGGATATATTATTGGATCGCGTAATGGATGCAAATTGGACGGGAAAATATGGAGAAAAACTTACGGAACGGGAATTGAAATTAGTGCAGTTCTTTGGCCGCAAGGGAAAGGTATTAAAAAATATATATTTACCGAAAGACAATGGGGAAACATCAGAAGTTGATGTGATTTTTATAACACAAAAAGGAATATTTGTTTTCGAGAGTAAGAACTATTCCGGCTGGATTTTTGGTGATGAGAATAATCGAAATTGGACAGCGATGTTACCAAATAAACAAAAAAATTCGTTCTATAATCCAGTTATGCAAAACAGAACGCATTTGAAATGGATGAAGAATTATATTGGAGAGGAGATTCCGCTATTTTCTATTATTGTATTTTCAGAAAGATGTGAACTGAAAAAAGTAACCATCCATTCAGAGGATGTGAAAGTGATTAAGAGGGATAGAATTTATGCAGTGGTAAGAGACTGTTGGAATAAGCATGCAGATGCGTTATCAGAAGCAGAGATAGATGATCTTTATGAAAAGTTAAAGGTGTTAACAGATGTTGATCAAGCGGTGAAAATAGATCATATTAAGAACATTGAGAAAAAGTATAAAAAAGCAGAAAGTACATATGGAACCAAAATTATTCAGTTCCCGCATCAGAAAAATATATGTCCGAAATGTGGAAAAGAATTGGTTTTAAGAGTAGCAAAAAAGGGGGAGCATGCGGGCAAGCAATTTTATGGATGCAGCGGGTTTCCACAATGCAGGTATATTCAAAATATGTAAAGAGTGCACTGGAAGGATAAGAAAATCATGTGGAAGATAGTAAGAATTGATGATGCCGATTATGGCTGTGAAGAGCGGATGCCGGGCGAACCGTTGATGGTTCTTGTTACGATTGAACGTGAAGATGGCATAACGATGCAGTTTGAAGTGACCGAGGACTGGATCGAACTGCAAAAGCTCGAAGAAGGGGACGAATGGCCGGAAGAGATAGAGGAAGAAGATCCGGATACCATGCATGCGGCAAAGCAGTCGGAATGGATGGAAGGATACTACCGGGCGTTGCAGGAACTGGAGGAGAATGTATAAGAGAAAAACAGACTCACAATTCTGATGGATTAATGAAGTTATTTGTTGACAAAATAAATTGCGTTGATGGGATTGTTGGTTCTGTCGATAGTAAGATAGATATCGGAGAACATAGGTATTTTGAAATTGAACAGGGTGAATATTGACTTGTGGGAGGAGTATTATGGAAACATATTATTTGGTAGATTTTGAAAATGTACATAATGACGGTATTGATAATATTAAAGGTATGACTAAAACAGATCATATACATATTTTTTCAACAGAGAATGCAACTAATATAAGATCGGGTGTCTTTTGGTTGAACGGAGATATCAAACCACATTTAGTTCCAAAAGGGAAACAGTCTGTAGATATGCACTTGGTTTCATACTTGGGATGTTTATTGGGTACTAATGGCAAGGACAAGGATTGCAGATATGTAATTATCAGTAAGGATACGGATTATGATAATATAATTGAATTTTGGAAAAAAGAGGGATATAAAAATATTTCCCGGGAAGAGAAAATGCCGGAAAATACTCAAATTCAAAATATATCCACAGTAACAAAGATTCAGCCACAAAGTATTTCTCGGACGGTAAATAGTAAAATAAGCATGGGTATGGATTATAAATTTGAAGGTGATGACAGAAGTAAGTTGAATGTGTTTATGCAGCATGGACTTGCTAACATGGGGTATGACAGAAATTCCACAAATAGAATTTGTAAAATTGTTATCGAACATTGTAATGATGAGAAAATGCTTAATGGAATTCACAATAGTTTGAAAAATGCATTTCGGGAATATTCGAATGTGTATGATCATGTTAAAGAGATTCTTGAAAAATTTGTTTTGTCTAAAGGCAAACTTGCAAAAAGAGAATCACAGGTGCGTTCTTTCTTTGGTCAGCATTTTAAAAAGAAAATATATGTTGATCGTAAGGAAGAAATTATACAGATTATTTTAAATGCAAAAACAAAACAACAAGTTAATAACGGATTATTGAAATTGTATTCGGATGGAAATATGGTTTCTTATATTTATAAAACGGTTCAGCCATTGATTATCGATTTGCCAGGAAAATAACAGTAAAGTGAAGTCATATGTTATTACCATGAAGTCCGGTATGCTCCGATCATTCTTTTACCGATTGATATTACCAGAAAATCAGCAAGTAAAGGATATTCATTACGTATGAGAGATGAGGATGCGCAGCTGAATATCACCTTGCTCGAGTTTTTAAAACAGAATTATGAGATTGAAATATTAGGGCTTGATCCATTGCCAACAGATGATCATGTTCTTGATTTACCAAAAATCTATGCGATCATCCGCCATGCTGTAATGGATCTGTCCGGATGGGATGTTGTAGAAGCAGGCATTATAGGAAATTTTTCATTTTCACAATTTGTAATGTGGAATGACATTCACAATCATCCGGATATGTTATGGAGAAGTGATATTGTGCGGAGTCTGATAAACGGTGCTGTTGACTGGGATTGTAAGATTCCGGAGAGCGTTGATACGGATGAAGTATATTTGCCAATTACAGTGGATGCTTCACAGTTACGAGCAATTAATATGGCTGCAGCAGGAGTCAGCTTTGTTTTACATGGATCTCCTGGAACCGGTAAGTCACAGACAATTACAGCCATGATCGCAAATGCACTCACAAAGGGACAGACCATTCTTTTTGTTGCGGAAAAAATGGCAGCTTTAGAAGTCGTACAAAAGAGATTAGAGGCTCTTGGCATCGGTGATTTTTGTCTGGAACTACATTCCAATAAGGCAACAAAGAAGTCTGTTTTAGACCAGCTGAAAAAGGTGCTTGCTTTAAAATACATAGGCGGTTTCTGGAGATTAACCGGAAACCGCTGTTTTTTTTACTGTATAGGAAATTCCGTCCTATTGCATGAAACAGGAAAAGGTAACATTCAAAGGAATCTGCTATATTCTAAAGTAAGAAGATTATGGCGGGAACGAAGATGAATCGTGTCAGGGAGCTTGTGCATGCAGAAGATGCACATCGGATGGGCATTAAGGGAACCGGCGTGACGGTGGCTGTGATGGATACTGGAATTGTAGATCATCCGGACTTCGCACACCGGATTCTTGACTTTGTGGACTTTACTGCGGGGAGATCCGGCATGTATGATGATAACGGACATGGGACACATGTCTGTGGGAGCATCGGTGGAACCGGGTTTGCCAGCAGAGGCAGATATATGGGGATCGCACCCGGAGTAAGATATGTTGTGATCCGGGTTTTAGATAAGATGGGAAACGGAAATACCACGCAGGTCATCCGTGCAATCGAGTGGCTGATCCGCAACCATAAAAAGTATAATATCCGTATACTAAATATTTCAGTGGGTATGCTAAGTTCAGCAAGAGAAGAGGAACGGGAAAAGCTGTTAGAAGCCGTGGAACGTGTCTGGGAAGAACAGATCGTTGTGGTGACGGCTGCCGGAAATAACGGACCGGAGGCAGGCAGTGTGACAATCCCCGGAATGTCAAAGACTGTGATCACCGTAGGAAGCAGTGATGATGAAGCAGCAATCCGTGGACGCATCCGTATGGGTACCGGCTACAGTGGACGCGGACCGACCGAGAGCTGTATTGTAAAGCCTGAGATTGTTGCACCGGGAACGAAGGTGGTAAGCTGCTCGAACCGTATGTCCTATGAGACAAAGAGCGGAACTTCCATGGCAACGCCTGTTGTCACGGGGGCGATCGCGCTGCTGTTAGAGCGTTATCCCTATCTGACTCCGGTTCAGGTGAAGCTGCGTCTGTATGAGACAGCCGTAGACCTTGGAAAACCAAGGAATACGCAGGGCTGGGGAATGATTGATATCCGAAGGCTGTTGTAGATTTGAAAAAATCAGAAAAATCATGTATGATAGGTAAGTATGTAATGAGCGCATGTAAAGAGCATGCACGGGAAGATAAGATAGGAATCTATATACAAAGGACACGGAATAAGAGGGAACATTACATGAAAAAGATTTGCAAACTGATTTTTAGCAGACTGTTTATTGTGGTACTTGGAATGGCAATCCAGTTTTTCTGGCTGCTCAATCTGTTGTATCGGTTCAGTTACCAATTCACATTTGTGAATTTCGGGCTTCGCATTCTGGCGATCATTATCGCCCTGCGGATCGTAAGCCGGTGGATGAATCCGTCCTATAAGCTGGCGTGGACATTTATTATTCTGATGTCACCGGTATTAGGACTGTTGATCTATTTTGTATTCGGCAGGTCAGAACTGACCAAACGGACGCGAATGAAGATGGAACGGGTACACGAGGAGATCGTTCCCCTGCTTGTCCAGAATCCGGACTATAAGAAGGAGTTAGAAGAAATCGATCCGATCGTAGCCAGCCAGTCTGCGTATCTGTCTGACTGGACACAGTTTCCGGTTTATAAAAAGACTGCAACCGAATACTATCCTTGTGGGGAAGAGATGTTCCCGAAGATGCTTGAAGCAATGGAAGGTGCAAAAGAGTATATTTTCTTAGAGTATTTTATCTTAGAATACGGGGTCATGTTCGACCGTGTGATCAAGGTCTTAGAACGGAAGGTAAAAGAAGGGGTAGATGTACGTCTGATCTATGATGATGTCGGATGTGTCACGACCTTACCAGCGAATTTTTACGTGGATCTTCAGAAAAAGGGGATCAAGTGCGCTGCCTTTAATCCGTTCCGTCCGGTATTATCGATCGTTATGAATAACCGTGACCATAGGAAGATCTTAGTTGTCGATGGCAATATTGCATTTACTGGTGGGATTAATATTGCAGATGAGTATATCAATAAAAAGGAACGCTTTGGTTACTGGAAGGATACCGGAATACGGTTAGAGGGTGAGGCGGTATGGAGCTTTACCTGCATGTTCCTTGAGATGTGGAATTATATTACACATAGTACGGAAGATTATCTGACGTACCGTCCGAAGGAGCTGCCGGATGTGCCGTTTCGCACGGATGGTTTTGTGCAGCCATATGGAGATACACCGTTAGATAAGGAAAATACCAGTGAAAACGTGTATATGAATATCATCAACAAGGCAAGGCGGTATGTCTATATTTTTACCCCATATCTGATTATGGATCAGGAACTTTTGATTTCCCTGTGCAATGCTGCAAAGTGTGGAGTAGATGTAAGGATCATTACACCGGGTATCCCGGATAAGAAGATGATCTATCTGCTGACACAGGCAGATTACCGGAGACTGATCGAAAATGGAGTAAAGATCTATCAGTATACACCGGGCTTTTTGCATGCAAAATGTTTTGTCAGTGATGATACGATCGCGACGGTAGGAAGCATTAACTTAGATTACCGGAGTCTGTATCTGCATTTTGAATGTGGTGTGTTCCTGTATCAGTCAGATGCGGTGATGCAGGTGAAAAAGGATATGGAAGAAACAATGGCACAGTCCGAGCAGGTTACGCTGGAATTCTGCAAGCATAGGGCTTTACCGATCCGTCTGATGCAAAGCGTACTCCGTCTTCTTGCACCATTGCTCTGATGCTTAGATGGAAAAGAATTCCTGCAATGTTTTAAGAAGGTAATCGGCATATCCTGCCTGCCCGACGGACTTGGAATAGAGCAGACGGACACTGCCGATCTTTTTGCCATCTAATAGGTAGATTGCATTTCCGGCTTCCTGATTTTTCTTTACCGGTGCTTTTACAGAGTCTGGAAGCTCGAACTTTTTTTCAATCGAAGCGAGGCTTGAACCTGTAGTATCGAGGTAGGAAAAGCTGCCTTCATAATGCAGACCGACACTGTCCTCTAAGCCGCCTGTCACAGGAAGTGTTGGAAGCGTATCTTCGTTTTTGTCGGTGTAGACCTGACAGTTGGCAAAGCCATAGTTGAGCAGGGCAGTGGCATCGCTTTGCCGGGTCTTAAAATCCGGTGCGCCCATGATTACGGCGATCAGTTCAACATCATCCTTTTTGGCGGTAGCGGAAATACAATACATTGCCTGATTCGTGAATCCGGTTTTTAAACCGGTTGCATACGGATACTGCCGGATCAGCTTGTTGGTGTTGGTAAGCCCGAATTCACTCGAACCGCGCGCAGTCTCGTGGATGATATTTTCCATCCAGATCGTGCAGTAATCGTGGATCTTCGGATAACGCGTGATAAGCTCGCGTGACATGAGGGCAACATCATGTGCACTGGTCATATGTCCGTCGACATCGAGTCCGCAGCAGTTAACGAAGGTAGTATCATCCATATGTAGTGCCTTGGCACGTGCGTTCATCTGCTCGACGAAGGCGGCTTCGCTTCCACTGATGTGTTCAGCCATCGCAACACAGGCATCGTTTGCGCTTGCAACTGAGATGCACTTGATCATGGTCTCGACGGTCTGTGTCTCACCGGGTTCTAAAAATACCTGTGAGCCGCCCATACTGGCAGCATATTCGGAGACCGTGACGGTATCGGTCAGCTTGATGCTTCCTTTTTCAAGTGCATCAAGGATCAGGATCAGTGTCATGATCTTGGTGATACTGGCAGGGCGCATCCGGGTGTGGGAATCCTTTTCGCAGATGACCGTTCCGGTCGATGCCTCCATCAGAAGATAGCTGGGTGAGGTAAGCGAGAGCGGAGCGGCAGGTTTCGTATCTGCCTGCAATAGTAAGGACAGTCTGGGACTGGTACATAGTGAAAGACAAATCATCAGAGAAAGCAAAAGACGCATGGGAACCTCCCGGTAAATGAGAAGAATCTTTTCTTTTTCTATTGTATATAGAAGAACTTGTATTTTATACCGAAAAGATGGAATGGAGAATCGTGTGAAAAAGGCAGCGCAGGAATGGAGGATAATATGAAGATCATTGGAATTTTAGGTATCCTTTTACTGGCATATGTGATCTGGCAGTATATGGAATTACAGAAGTTTGCAGTAACAGAATATCAGGTAAAGACTAAAAAGCTGGGTCACCCGGTCAGGCTTGCAGTGCTTGCAGATCTGCACAGCCATGAGTATGGCAGAGACAATGTACGTCTGTTAGCAGAGATCCGGCGGCAGAAGCCGGATGTGATCCTGATTGCCGGGGATATGATCGTCAGCGCAAAGGTGAACCGTTATCCGGTTGCGGCAGCATTTTTACAGGAGCTGTGTAAGATCGCACCGGTCTATCTGGCAAACGGAAATCATGAAGCACGGGTGGATCTTGTGGAGTCACCGTATTACGAAGCGTATCGTACATACCGGGCGCAGATTGCAGAGGCAGGGGTACATCTTTTGGAGAATCAGAAGGAAGAACTTCCGGTTGCGGGGGGGACACTTGCGGTCTATGGCTTAGACATTCCGCTAAAGTGTTATGAAAAGGGACATGTGAATCCGCTGCCGGAGAATTTTTTGCCGGAGAATTTAGGAAGTCCCAAGAAAGAGAACTTCAATATCCTGTTAGCACATAATCCGGTCTACATCCCGGAGTATACCGCCTGGGGATGTGATCTGAGCCTGTCCGGACATATGCATGGCGGACTGGTACGGATACCGGGGATCGGAAGTGTGATCTCTCCACAGTTTCAGTTTTTCCCGAAGTATGATGCGGGCAGATTTGACGAAAATGGCAGTACTGCGATCATAAGCAGGGGGCTTGGAACCCATACCTTCCATATCCGGATCTTCAACCGGGCAGAACTTGTGATGGTTCAGTTAGAACCGGATAAAGCCGGGGCTTAAGATAAAAATCTTGCCATTTTCCGGCAGGACATGTAAAATAGATAGAGTTCCGGTGCAGATGCACTGAATATAGAGTGAAAAGGTATGGAAATGGAATTAACAGTCAAGCTGCAGGTGTTTGAAGGACCGTTAGACCTTCTGTTACATCTGTTAGATAAGAATAAAGTGAATATCTATGACATCCCGATTGTTGAGATCACAAATCAGTATATGGATTATATCCGTGAAATGCAGCGTCAGGATCTGAATATTATGAGTGAATTTCTCGTGATGGCAGCAACGCTTCTTGACATCAAGTCAAAGATGCTGCTTCCGAAGCAGGAGAGCGAAGAAGACGAGGAAGAGGAAGATCCGCGTGCCGAGCTCGTTGCGCAGCTCTTAGAGTATAAGATGTACAAGTATATGGCATACGAACTGAAGGACCGCCAGATCGATGCAGGGAAGGTCATGTTCAAAGAGCCGACGATTCCGGAAGAGGTGGCGGCTTATGAGGAGCCGGTAGACCTTGAGGAACTGACGGCAGATCTTACGCTTTCAAAGTTAAATGAGATCTTTCAGAGTATTATGCGCAAGCAGGAGAACAAGATCGATCCGGTGCGTTCGCAGTTCGGCAGGATCGAGAAGGAAGAAGTCTCTCTTGCAGATAAGATGACTTACTTAGAGGATTATGCAGCCGGACATGCCCACTTCAGCTTCCGGAGTCTGTTAGAGGCACAGAGCAGTAAGACAGAAGTGATCGTGACGTTTCTTGCAATCTTAGAGCTGATGAAAACGGGCAAGATCATGATCTATCAGGATCATCTGTTTGATGATATCAGGATAGAATCGAAGATTGCCGCATAATACCGGCAGATAAGCGGATAGGTGCAAAAGGCGGCACAGGAATAAGGAGTATTATGGAAAACAGAGATTATGAAGCTGCGATAGAAGCGATTCTTTTTACAATGGGGGAGTCGGTAGAGTTAGAGAAAATCGCAGCGGCCTTAGAACTTGAACCAAAGATTACCCAAAAATACATAGAGAATCTGATGGAACGTTACCAGAGCAGTGAACATGGTATTAAGATCATTGAATTAGACGGTGCTTATCAGATGTGTACGAAGAATGAGATGTATGAATATCTGATCCGGATCGCCAAACAGCCAAAGCGGCGCGTGCTTACGGATGTCCTGTTAGAGACACTGTCGATCATTGCTTATAAGCAGCCGATCACAAAGGCAGAGATCGAGAAGATCCGTGGCGTTTCCTGTGAGCATGCAGTCAGCAAGCTGGTGGAATATAATTTAGTCAGCGAGCTTGGAAGATTAGACGCACCGGGACGTCCGATGCTCTTTGGAACAACGGAAGAATTTTTGCGGAGTTTCGGTGTACATTCGATCGAAGAACTTCCGGTCTTAGGAGAAGATCAGGTCGAAGAGTTCAAACATCAGGCAGAGCTTGAGGCAGAAGCAGAGCTTGAAACCGGATCGGAACAGGCAGATCCCGGGCAGAATACATAAATCGAAGGCATGAATCGGCGAACCGGAGAATACAATGAAGCGAGAAACCAACGGGTGGTCATATGAGAACTAGTATAAGAAAAACGGTGGTATTTTTGCTGATCTTAATCCTGACCGGAGAGTCCTATTTATCAAAACAGAATATACAGGCGTCAGAGCCTGACAACCTATACGCCCTTTCGGCATGCCTGATGGATGCTGATTCCGGGCGTGTTTTATTTGAAAAAAACGGGACTGAGCATCGGGCAAATGCCAGTACGACCAAGATTATGACCCTGATCCTTACATTGGAAAATGCGGATATGGACAGTCTGGTCACTGTCTCGGAATATGCCGCCAGACAGCCGGATGTCCAGTTGAATATCAATACGGGAGAGCGGTATCTGCTGCGGGATCTCTGCTATTCGCTGATGTTAGAATCCCATAACGATTCTGCCGTTGCGATCGCAGAACATGTGGGAGGAAGTGTGGAACAGTTTGCAAAAATGATGACTGCCAAGGCAAAAGAGATCGGATGTACGGATACCCTGTTTCTGACGCCGAACGGACTGGATGCCAAAAATGAATCGGGAAGCCACGGCACTACAGCGGTGGATCTGGCGCGGATCATGAGCTATTGTATTATGCGGTCACCGAAGAAGGCAGAATTTCTAGAGATCACACGAACACCGTCTTATACGTTCTCTAATAAGGTTATCGGAGAGGACAAAACGGTATCCGATGGGGCAAGACAGTTTACCTGTCACAACCACAATGCCTTTTTACAGATGATGGAGGGAGCATTAAGCGGTAAGACCGGCTTTACCGGAGAGGCAGGCTACTGCTATGTCGGTGCAGTAAAACGGGATGACAGAACCTTTGTGGTGGCATTGCTTGGCTGCGGCTGGCCGGGCAACAAGACTTATAAATGGAAGGATACCGCAAAGCTGATGCAGTATGGGATCGATCATTACAAAAAGACAGACTGGCATGAAGCAGGAAAAAAGCAGAACATACCGGAAAGTATCCGGGTCTGCAATGCGAAAACGGAATCCTTTTTGCACGAACTGGATATAGCGGTGGATATTATTCCCGATGATTCTTTTAAGCAGAGCAGTACGATATTAAAGCGTGAGGATGAAACGGTTACCGTCCGCTGGCAGATAGAAAAGAGAGTAGAAGCACCGGTATCAATGGGAGAGGTTGTGGGCAATCTGGAATACCGGATCGGGGATGAACTGATCGGAAGAGAGCTGTTTGTCGGAACAAAAACAGTGGAGCGGATTGATTTTACATGGGATTTTTTCATTGTATTAAAAAAAATACTCCTATAAGTAAAATACGCGTAAAGTTGGTGAAAAAATTAACAATTTTCTATTGAAAAAAATGGATGAGTGTAATACAATTACCCTAGCGAAATTTTTATATTTTTCTAAAATAGATGGAGGACTAAGAAATGAGCAACAGAGTGAACAACTTAGCGGAACAAAGAATCTGTAAGCTGTTAGATGAAAACAGCTTCATGGAAATCGGTTCTTTGGTAACTGCGAGAAACACAGATTTTAATCTGGCACAGACAGACACACCTTCCGATGGTGTAATTACCGGACATGGTCTGATTGATGGCAACCTCGTGTTTGTATACAGTCAGGATGCTTCCGTATTAAACGGAACGATCGGTGAGATGCATGCGAAGAAGATTGCAGCTGTCTATGACCGCGCAATGAAGATGGGCGCACCGGTCATCGGTTTCCTGGATTGTGCAGGTGTCCGTTTACAGGAATCTGTAGACGCATTAGACGCACTTGGAATGATTTATGAGAAGCAGGTAATGGCTTCCGGCGTAATCCCACAGATCAGTGCCGTATTTGGCAGTTGTGGCGGTGGACTTGCTGTTGTTCCTGGTTTATGTGACTTTACATATATGGAAGCAGATAAGGCGAAGATGTTTGTCAATGCACCGAATGCAATCGAAGGCAACCGCGTAGACAAATGTGATTCTTCCGCAGCTTCTTTCCAGAGCGAGAATACGGGCGTTGTAGACGGAATCGGATCTGAGGATGAGATCATCGCAGAGATCCGTGAACTGGTGTGCATGCTTCCAGGTGATAACACAGAGGGCGGACGTTACGATGAGGACTGCGCAGACGATCTGAACCGTGCGTGCGAGAGCGTAGACACCATGAAGGGTGATCCACATTATGTATTAAGCGAGTTATCCGATAACCATGTATTCTTCGAGACAAAGAAGGATTATGCAAAGAACATGGTAACCGGATTTATCAAGTTAAACGGTATGACAGTCGGTGCAGTTGCAAACTGTACAGAAGCTTATGATGAAGAGGGCAAGAAGGTTGATGAGTACGAAGCAGTATTAACTGCCAAGGGCTGTGATAAGGCTGCTGAGTTCGTTACTTTCTGTGATTCCTTTGACATCCCGGTACTGACACTTACCAATGTAAACGGATTCAAGGCATGCATGTGCTCTGAGAAGAACCTTGCAAAAGCATTAAGCCGTATGACTTATGCATTTGCAAACGCAACCGTTCCAAAGGTAAATCTGTTAACAGGCAATGCTTACGGAAGCGCTGCTGTAACCATGAACTCCAAGTCCATCGGTGCAGACCTTGTATATGCATGGCCAACAGCTAAGACCGGAATGATGGATGCCAAATTAGCTGCCGGAATCATGTATGCAGACGAGTCCGCAGATGTGATCGAGCAGAAAGCAAAAGAATATGACGAGTTACAGTCGAATGTATTTACCGCAGCAAAACGTGGATATGTAGATCTGATCGTAGAGCCGGCAGATTCAAGAAAATACATTATTGCAGCATTTGAAATGTTATATACAAAGCGTATGGATACTCCATATAAGAAACATGGTGCAAAATAGAAAGGTGAAGTTTATGAAGAAAAAATTATTGCTGATTGTAAGCATGTGCCTTTGCATATTGGGAATGACAGCATGCGAAAAAACGGATCCGACAACTGCTGATTATTACGGACAGTCCTATCAGGACTTACAGAGCGTAGCAGAGAGTACCATTGGAACACTTGCGAGCCTGTCTGATGAAGATAAGCAGAACTACTTAGAAAACGGACAGGATCTTACCGTTAACATGATTAACCGGTGGGATGAAGCGGCAGATGGAATCGGCGCATATGTCGGATTAGGAGATTTTACCATTACACAGTCTGGTAAGACTCTGACTGTTACACAGGAAGTACAGTTTGAAGACAGACCGGTCACGGTTGACTTCGTATATGCATGCAACAAGTTAGACAACACAATGACGATCGATGATGTGAATATCAACCAGGTACAGACACTTGGTGAGAAGATGTCAAATGCCGGTATGAATACAGTTATGGGTATCGGAACCGTATTTGTGATTCTGATCATGATCAGTCTGATCATTTATGCATTCAAGCTGATCCCTTACTTCACAGAGAAGAAGAAAGCGGCTGCTAAGCCTGCAGTAGAGGAAAAGGCTGCTGTTGTTGAACAGATCGCAAAGAAGGAACAGTTACAGGATGATACAGAACTGATCGCTGTTATTGCTGCAGCCATTGCAGCGGCAACAGGAACTTCTACAGATGACTTTGTAGTACGTTCCATTAAGAGAAGATAAGAGAAAATATTTAATTTATTTCAGGAGGATTCAAAATGAAAAGCTATACAATTACAGTAAATGGAAATGTTTATGATGTTACAGTAGAAGAAAACGGAGCAGCCGCAAGCGCACCGGTAGCTGCAGCAGCACCTAGAAAGGCAGCATCAGCAGCCGCAGCAGCACCTGCAAAGGCAGCCGGAGCAGGAAGCATTAAGGTAGAAGCCGGAGCAGCCGGTAAGGTATTTAAGCTTGAGGCATCTGTTGGACAGGCTGTTAAGGCCGGAGATCCGATCCTTGTTCTTGAGATCATGAAGATGGAGACACCTGTTGTTGCACCTAAGGACGGTACAGTAGCAAGCATCGATGTCGCAGTTGGTGACAGTGTAGAATCTGGAGCATTATTAGCTACAATGAACGAGTAATCTAGGAGGAAAACTATGTTAAGTTATGTCGGAGAAACAATGGGCAACCTCCTGCATCAGACAGCATTTTTCAATCTGACCTGGGGCAATTACCTGATGATTGCCGTTGCATGTTTATTCTTATATCTTGCAATCAAAAAGGGTTATGAACCATTATTGCTGGTACCGATCGCATTTGGTATGCTGCTTGTAAATATCTATCCGGATATTATTGCAAGCCCGGAAGAGACCAGCAATGGTGTAGGCGGTTTATTATATTACTTTTATCAGTTAGACGAGTGGTCAATCCTTCCTTCACTGATCTTCCTTGGTGTAGGTGCGATGACAGACTTCGGTCCGCTGATCGCAAATCCAATCAGTTTCCTGCTTGGAGCAGCAGCACAGTTTGGTATTTTCGCAGCATATCTGCTTGCAATCTTATTAGGCTTTAACGATAAGGCAGCAGCAGCAGTATCCATCATCGGTGGTGCAGATGGTCCTACTTCCATCTTCCTTGCCGGAAAGCTTGGACAGACCGGTCTGATGGGACCGATCGCGGTGGCAGCATATTCTTATATGTCACTGGTTCCAATCATCCAGCCACCAATCATGAAGTTATTAACAACGAAGAAGGAACGTGCAATCAAGATGCAGAACCTTCGCCCGGTATCAAAGTTAGAAAAGATCCTTTTCCCGATCGTTGTTACCATTATCGTTTGTCTGTTACTTCCAACAACAGCACCGTTAGTAGGTATGTTAATGCTTGGTAACCTGTTCCGTGAGTCCGGAGTAGTAAGACAGTTAACAGAGACAGCATCGAATGCACTGATGTACATCGTTGTTATCCTGTTAGGAACTTCTGTAGGTGCTTCTACAAGTGCAGAGGCATTCTTAAATGTAAGTACCTTAAAGATCGTAGTTCTTGGTCTGGTAGCATTTGCATTTGGTACAGCAGCCGGTGTGTTATTCGGTAAGCTGTTATGTTTCCTTACAAAGGGCAAGATCAATCCGTTAATTGGTTCCGCCGGTGTATCCGCAGTTCCAATGGCTGCCCGTGTATCACAGAAGGTCGGAGCAGAAGAAGATCCTACAAACTTTTTACTTATGCACGCAATGGGACCAAACGTTGCCGGTGTTATCGGTACAGCGGTAGCCGCTGGTGTATTTATGGCAATCTTTGGAATTTAAGGAGGACAAATCATGTCAGAAGAGATAAAGAAACCGTTAAAAATTACAGAGACTGTACTGCGTGATGCACATCAGTCCCTGATCGCAACTAGAATGACAACAGAGCAGATGCTTCCAATCGTTGACAAGATGGACAAGGTTGGATTCCATGCAGTAGAGTGCTGGGGTGGTGCAACCTTCGATGCATCCCTTCGTTTCCTGAAAGAGGATCCATGGGACAGACTTCGTAAGTTAAGAGATGGATTCAAAAATACAAAGTTACAGATGTTATTCCGTGGACAGAACATCTTAGGATATCGTCCATATGCAGATGACGTCGTAGAGTATTTCGTACAGAAATCGATTGCAAACGGAATCGACATTATCCGTATTTTTGACTGCTTAAATGATATCCGTAACTTACAGACAGCCGTTACTGCATGTAACAAAGAAAAAGGACATGCACAGGTTGCTCTTTCCTATACGTTAGGTGATGCTTACACCTTAGACTACTGGACAGAGATGGCAAAGCGTGTCGAGGATATGGGTGCTGATTCCTTATGTATCAAGGATATGGCAGGTCTTCTTGTTCCTACAAAGGCAACAGAGCTTGTACAGGCATTAAAGGATGCAACAAAGCTTCCAATCGAACTTCATACACACTACACATCCGGTGTTGCTTCCATGACTTATATGAAGGCAGTGGAAGCAGGATGCGATATTATCGATACCGCAATGTCTCCATTTGCACTTGGTACCAGCCAGCCTGCAACAGAAGTTATGGTTGAGGCATTCAAGGGAACACAGTATGATACCGGATTAGATCAGACAAAGCTTGCTGAGATCGCTGATTACTTCCGTCCAATGCGTGAAGAAGCCTTAGAGAGCGGACTGATGAATCCAAAGGTATTAGGTGTTAATATCAAGACTTTATTATATCAGGTACCGGGTGGTATGTTATCCAACCTGATCTCCCAGTTAAAGGAGCAGGGCAAGGAAGATAAGTACGAAGAGGTTCTTGCAGAGGTTCCTCGTGTGCGTAAAGACCTTGGTGAGCCACCACTTGTTACACCATCTTCACAGATCGTTGGTACACAGGCTGTATTTAACGTACTGATGGGTGAGCGTTATAAGGTTGCAACCAAAGAGACAAAGGATGTCTTACTTGGTAAATACGGACAGACCGTTAAGCCGTTTAATCCGGAAGTTGTGGATAAGGTTCTTGGGGAAGATAAGAAGAATGCAATTACCTGCCGTCCGGCAGATCTGTTAGAGCCGGAATTAGATAAGATCGAAGCAGAGATGAAGCAGTGGAAACAGCAGGATGAGGATGTCCTCACTTATGCATTGTTCCCACAGGTCGCTACGGAGTTCTTTAAGTATCGTCAGGCACAGCAGACAGGCGTTGACGCAAGTATTGCAGATACGAAAAACGGAGCATATCCGGTTTAATATTTAAGAATAAGAGCAGACGAAATCATTCCGGTTGCGGGATGGTTTTGTTTGCTTTTTGTGTAATAAGAAGTATTTGTTACAGAGATACGGAGGAGGAGAAAATGAAATCAATACGAAAGAAAATGATTGTATCCATATTGATCTGTTCCTTGTTTACAGCGGTCTTAATTGGGGTGATCGCGATCGGCAATTCAGCGAAGGCAGCGGGAAGTGATGCATTAACGAATATGCAGCTTACCGGACAGAAAAAAGCAGAGGAGATCAATTCTACGATCCAGAAGATCTCGCAGTCTGTTGATACCTTAAGTGAAGTTGCAATGAGTAAGTTTGATTATGCATCCTTTACAAAGGATAAAAAGTATGCGGATGAGTACACAAAGGAAGTACAGCAGACAGTCTTAGACTTTGCAAATCATACCGAGGGTGCGGTAACCGTATACTTCCGTTATAATCCGGATTATTCCAATCCTACATCCGGTATTTTTGCACAGCGGCAGAGCGTTGACAGTGACCTACAGTGTCTGACACCGACGGATTTCTCGATGTATGAGGAAGGCGATGTAGAGCATGTCGGCTGGTATTACCTTCCGGTACAGGCAGGAGAAGCAATCTGGATGTCTCCGTATATGAATGAGAATGTCAATATTTATATGATCTCATATGTTGTCCCACTGTTTGCAAAGGATGGCACGTCGGTTGGCGTAATCGGTATGGACATTGACTTTTCACAGATCACGGATCTGGTAGATGCGACACAGATCTATACCAGTGGTTATGCGTTTTTAACCGATGCCAATGGTGCGGTGATGCATCATAAGGATGCGGAGGAAGGAACGGAGCTTGCATCCTTAGACAGTTCCCTTGCCGATAGTACAGCGTTTCTCACTGATTCTGACAAACAGGGTCAGACCATGGATTATTCTTATCAGGGTGTGGCAAGAAAGCTTATGTATTTTGATCTGGATAACGGCATGAAGCTGGTACTGACAGCACCAACATCGGAGGTGTATGCCGAAGCATATAGCCTTGCAAAGATGATCATTGCTGCAATATTTGTTGCATTCTTTATATCTGCTGTGATCGGAATTCTGTTAGGCGCAAGTATTACCCGTCCGATCCGCCAGTTGACAGCCGTGATCAAACAGACGGCACAGTTAGACTTCCGCCCGACCAAGGAAGGAGCAGGACTCCGTAAGTTAAAGGACGAGACAGGAACCATGGCGAACGAAATACATCTGATGCGTAAGAAGCTGCGTGCCATGATGGGAGACTTACAGAATACCGGAAGGGTGCTTGTTGATAATACCGATACCTTAAATGAGATCATTATGCAGAACAGCTCCTATGCAGAGGATAACTCCAGTGCAACCCAGGATCTGGCTGCCGGTATGGAAGAGGCAAGTGCAAGTGCGGCAAGCATTGTTGAAAATGTAGGACAGATGAAGGAAAGCTCTGACAATATCTATCAGCTTGCCGAGGATGGCGAGAAGAACTCCGGACAGATCCAGACGCGTGCGGCAGAGATGGAAGAGTTAAGCCGCCAGTCCAGAAATAAGACAGACGAGATGTATGCAGTGATGCGTGAGAAGGTAGAGCTTGCAGTCGAGCGTTCGCAGGCAGTGAAAAAGATCAATGAGCTTACCGATAACATCAAGGAGATCTCTTCTCAGACGAATCTGCTTGCCTTGAATGCGAATATTGAGGCAGCACGTGCCGGTGAGGCAGGAAAGGGCTTTGCGGTTGTTGCATCCGAGATCGGACAGCTTGCATCCCAGACCTTAGATACTGCGGCAGTGATCGATGAGATCGTTGGCGAAGTAAACGGTTCGGTTACGGATATGACCGAATGTCTGAATACGATCATGGACTTTTTGGAGAACACTGTTCTTGGGGATTACGAGAACTTCACGAAGGTGGGTGCACAGTACCATACCGATGCAGATACCTTCCAGCATGTTATGTCAGAAACCAAACAGGCAATCGAAGCCTTAGAAGAGCATATTGGCATGATCTCTTCTACCGTGGCGGACATCAACTCGATGGTAGAACAGTCCACGAATGGAATCAACGGCATTGCAGAGAAGTCGGAGAAGACCCAGGAAACTGTAACCGAAGGATACAACAAGTTACAGGAATGCAAGGAATCCGTAGGCGTGATCAAGGACTTCGTATCGCAGTTTGAACTGTAAGGGTAGCTGGTTTTAAAAAGCCGGATATAAGAGGACAGATCCTGTTAAAAGCAGGAACTGTTCTCTTTTTTATCATAACGATCAGGGTGTCAAAATATGCTTTCAAATTATATAAATGACAAAATGCACAAAATATGTTCCACAAACATTTGCCACGCTCATCGTGAACTAACTGCCAACTACAACCATACAAGTTCAGAGGCGGCTTCACTTGTGGTTTCCGTAAGCAGTGGATTTCACTCGCAGCTAAAAACGCAAATAAAAATGTTTTCGTGAAGTTTCGTATATAAAAATCAAAAGAAAAAATATACAAAATGAGCATACAGAAAATAGGACTAATGCACAAAAATATGCATAAAAAACC
The DNA here is from genome assembly GCA_902782995.1 of uncultured Lachnospiraceae bacterium. GTDB lineage: Bacteria > Bacillota > Clostridia > Lachnospirales > Lachnospiraceae > Roseburia_C. The sequence goes on from CACZPJ010000153.1 coordinate 23,847, forward strand.
TGTTTTTTCGAAAATTAGTAGACAAAACAGAAAAATGCTGATATATTATGGTTGATATGTGGGAATAAATAACTTGCGGGTGTAGCAAAGGAATCCTTACAGAGGGGGTCTGTAGGGTTCGAAGGTGAAAGAGATTATGAAACTATATGATATAGGGGAAAATGAACGGATTCAGATCGTAGCGAAGAACAAGAATGCTTCACTGCAATATCTGACAACAGTTGTGATGAACAAGCAGAAGTTACTGCTGATTCATCCAATCATGTATGGGGACAGGATCGTGAATTTTGATGTCGAGAACGTCAGTACAAGTGTCGTGTATACAGGGGAAGGTGACAAGCCGCTTGTCTGGGATGATTGCGTCATTAAGAGCACTGTCTATCAGGAACAGAAGTATCAGGTCGTGTATTCAGCAAAAGAGGGAAAGCGAATTAACCGCAGAGAAGCATATCGGCAGTATGTCGGAACGAAGGGAATTCTTCAGGTGGATTCCACACGGACAAGCGGGAAGTTGTCGTAAAGGATATTAGTACATCGGGAATTGCCTTTGTTTCAGACTTAAGTATGGAGATGGGTGATATTGGAAGCTTTCATCTGAATTACGAGGATCGTGAGTGTAAGCTTGCATTGCAGTTAGCCGGAACACTTGTCCGGGAAGAAGATGTCGATTCGGACAGACGGGTGTTTGGTGGAGTGATCAAGGAGAGCAATGTAGATCTGAATAATTATGTGATGCTGAAGCAGAAGATGGGACTTATGAAAAAGCGAGCGCGATAGGAGAAGAATAAGCATTGCGTTTTTGTTTGAATTTGCTATAATAAAAGAGCGGACTGCGTACAGGCGTACGCAGTCTTTTGATGTAAGAAAAAGTTACTGGATCAAGGAAAGTATGAATCAGAGGGAACAGACAAGGAAGTGCAGACATGGGGAACACGAATGAACTTACGAACCGGATCAATGAAGCATACAGCGGTTTGAGTAAGGGGCAGAAGATATTAGCTGCTTATATAACGGATAATTATGATAAGGCGGTATTTCTTACCGCAGCGAAGTTAGGAGAAGTGGTTGGTGTCAGTGAGTCGACGGTTGTCCGGTTTGCAACACACTTAGGTTATAAGGGATACCCGGAATTTCAGAAGGCATTAGAAGAGATGGTCCGCAATAAGCTGAATTCGATCCAGCGTATGGAAGTGACCTATGGAAGGATCAGCCAGTCGGAGATCTTACAGACCGTGTTACAGACCGATATGGAGAAGATTAAAAATACCATGGAGAATCTCGACGAGAATGCATTTGAGATGGCAGTGGATACGATCCTGTCAGCACGTAAGATCTATATTGTGGGAATCCGGAGCTGCGCACCGCTTGCGAGCTTTATGGCATTTTACTTTAATCTGATGTTTGAAAATGTTGTGCTGCTTCAGACGAACAGTTCCAGTGAGCTGTTTGAACAGATGGCAAGGATTAACAAGGAGGATGTGATCATCGGGATCAGTTTTCCACGTTATTCCATGCGTACACTCAAGGCGATGGAGTTTGCCAACAATCGCAGTGCGAAGGTAATCACACTGACAGACAGCGTGCATTCTCCGATGAACCTGTATTCATCCTGCAACCTGATCGCGAGAAGCGATATGGCATCGATTGTGGATTCGTTAGTTGCACCGCTTAGTGTGATCAATGCACTGATCGTTGCGCTATGCATGAAAAAGCAGGATGAGGTTGCGACTACCTTAGAGATGCTTGAGGACATCTGGGATGAATATCAGGTCTATGAAAATGATGAGATCAATTTTATCGATGATTCCCTGAAGATGCGTTATGCAAAGCTGAAGGATAAATAATAGAAGGATCAGAACAAAGCATGAAAAAAGTAATTGTAATCGGCGGAGGCCCCGCAGGAATGTTCGCGGCACTTGCTGCGGCAGAGAATGGACAGGAAGTGGTTCTCTTAGAACAGAACGAGAAGCTGGGGAAAAAGCTTTTTATTACAGGAAAGGGCAGATGCAATCTGACGAATGCCTGTGATACCGAGGATCTGTTTGGCAATATCACAAGGAACAGCAGATTTCTCTATAGTGCGATCTATTCGTATGATAACTTCCGTGTGATGGATTTTTTTGAGACACATGGAATGAAGATAAAAACAGAGCGTGGCAACCGGGTATTTCCGGTGTCGGATCACTCCTCCGACGTGATCGCTACACTGAAAAGAGAATTAGAGAAGAAAAAGGTACAGATCAGGCTGCATACAAGAGTGGCAGAGCTGATGACGAAGGATGGACATGTGACCGGGGTACGTCTGACGGATCATACGACACTTCCGGCAGATGCCGTGATCGTGGCAACCGGCGGCTGTTCTTATACCTCGACCGGATCGACCGGAGACGGATATGTGTTCGCTGATCAGACCGGACATAAGCTGGTGAAGCGCAGACCATCCCTTGTCCCGTTTGTGGCGCAGGAAGCATACGTCAGGGAAATGATGGGTTTGTCACTGAAAAATGTCAGTGTGACGATCCGCAATGGAAAAAAAGTTCTGTTTGAAGACTTTGGAGAGATGCTCTTTACGCATTTTGGTGTAAGCGGGCCGTTGATGTTAAGTGCAAGCAGCCGTGTCAATGATGCCATTGCAAAGGGAAGCCTTACAATGACGATCGACCTTAAGCCGGCACTTACAACAGAGCAGTTAGACAAGCGGATTCTGCGGGACTTTGAAGATGCGAAAAATAAGCAGTTTGATAATGCGATCACAAAGCTGTATCCGTCGAAAATGATCCCGGTGATCGTGGAACTTTCCGGGATCGCACCGGAAAAGAAGGTACATGAGATTACGAAGGAAGAGCGGATGCGGTTAGTACAGATCACAAAGGCATTCCCGGTAACCCTTACCGGACTGCGCGGCTTCGAGGAAGCGATTATTACCAGAGGCGGTGTGGACGTAAAGGAGATCAATCCTTCCACCATGGAATCGAAGCATGTACAGGGACTTTACTTTGCGGGTGAAGTGATCGATGTGGATGCAGTGACCGGTGGATTTAATCTTCAGATCGCATGGTCGACCGGATATCTTGCCGGAAACAGTATTGACTAAGTACTATCTTTTGTGCGAAGATATCAGGAAGAGGATATAGACAATCAGAGAAGAAAAGAGGAACAGATATGAGTATCAATATAGCAGTAGACGGACCGGCAGGCGCAGGAAAGAGCACGATCGCCAAAAAGCTTGCAAAAGAGCTCGCTTTTGTATATGTCGATACAGGCGCAATGTATCGTGCAATGGCACTTTATTTCTTAAATCAGCAGATCGCCCCGGATGACGAAGCGGCCATCAGTGCGGCATGTGCAGATGTTGAGATCACGATCCGGTATGAAAACGGCGAACAGCAGGTTCTTTTAAATGGTGAGAACGTAAATGGACAGATCCGCCGCGAAGAGGTCGGCAATATGGCATCGGCAACCAGTGTCTATCCGGAAATCCGTAAGAAGTTAGTAGAGCTTCAGAAGGCGTTAGCAGCCCAAACAGATGTGATCATGGATGGCAGGGATATTGGTACCTGTGTACTCCCGGATGCCCAGGTCAAGATCTACCTTACTGCAAGTGTGGAGACGAGAGCAAAGCGTCGTTTTGATGAATTGCAGGAAAAAGGGGCAGACTGTAACTTAGAGGCGATCAAGGCAGACATCGCAGACCGGGATTACCGGGATATGCATCGCGAGATCTCTCCATTAAAGCAGGCAGAAGATGCTGTGTTAGTGGATTCTTCCGAGATGACGATTGATGAAGTAGTTGCAGCCATTCGTAAAATATATGAGGAGAAATGCAGATAAGCCTATGAAGCAGGTAACAGTTGCAAAAAGTGCAGGCTTTTGCTTTGGCGTTAAGCGTGCGGTAGATACTGTATACGAACAGATTGCAAAAGAAAACGGAAGAATCTATACCTATGGACCGATCATCCACAATGAAGAGGTGGTAAAAGATCTCGAAGAAAAGGGTGTCACCGTGATTGAAGAGGGGGCGTCCCTTGCCGATTACGAGAGAGGAACGGTCATTATCCGGTCGCATGGAGTTGCGGAAGAGATCTATACGGAATTGAAGGATCAGGGATTTGAGGTGGTTGATGCAACCTGTCCGTTTGTACTGAAGATCCACCGCTATGTCAGACAGTACAGCGAAAAAGATTATCATATCGTGATCATCGGCAATCCGACACATCCGGAGGTGGAAGGTATCCGTGGCTGGTGCGATCCGAAGCATACCACAGTTCTTCAAAGCGAGGAAGAAGCAGAAAAACTGGCACTAAAACAGGGCGAAAAGGTCTGCGTTGTATCACAAACGACATTTAATTACAATAAATTTCAAGATTTAGTTGAAATTATAAAGAAAAAAGGTTATGATATAATTGTTTTAAATACGATTTGCAATGCTACGGAAGAACGTCAGAGCGAAGCGGCAAGATTGGCAAGGGAATCAGACGCAATGATCGTAATTGGCGGCAAAAGCAGCTCAAACACGCAAAAGTTATTTGAAATATGTAAAAATGAATGTGAAAATACTTACTATATACAAACTTTAAGAGATTTGAAGTTGGACAAATTACAATCCATTGATAACGTAGGTATTACCGCAGGGGCTTCTACCCCAAATAAAATTATTGAGGAGGTTCAAACGAATGTCAGAAATGAGTTTTGAACAAATGTTGGAAGAATCATTTAAAACAATAAGAAATGGAGAGGTAGTCGAGGGCGTCGTTATCGGTGTGAAACCAGATGAGATCATTCTTAACATCGGATACAAATCAGATGGAATCATTACACGTAGTGAATATACGAATGAAGCAAATGTTGATTTAACCACCGTTGTTTCCGTTGGCGATAAGATGGAAGCAAAAGTGCTCAAAGTGAATGACGGCGAAGGTCAGGTTGTTCTGACATACAAACGTCTTGCTGCTGAAAAGGGAAGCAAACGTTTAGAGGAAGCTTTCAACAATCAGGAAGTATTAACAGCTAAGGTTGCACAGGTATTATCCGGCGGCTTAAGCGTCGTTGTTGATGAGGCACGCGTATTCATTCCTGCAAGTCTGGTATCCGATACATTCGAGAAAGACTTAAGCAAGTATGAAGGACAGGAGATCAGCTTTGTGATCACAGAGTTCAATCCTCGCCGTAGAAGAATCATCGGTGACAGAAAGCAGTTACTCGTTGCAGAGAAGGCTGAGAAGCAGAAGGAATTATTTGCAAGAATCAAAGTTGGCGATGTTGTAGAAGGAACTGTTAAGAATGTAACAGATTTCGGTGCATTCATCGATCTTGGCGGAGCAGATGGTCTGCTTCATATTTCAGAGATGTCCTGGGGCAGAGTTGAGAATCCTAAGAAGGTATTCAAAGTTGGTGAGACTGTTAAGGTATTCATCAAAGACATTAACGATACAAAGATTGCATTAAGCATGAAGTTCGAAGAGGATAATCCTTGGAACAATGCAGCAGAGAAGTACGCAGTTGGTAACGTTGTAGTTGGTACAGTAGCTCGTATGACAGATTTTGGTGCATTTATTGAGCTTGCACCGGGTGTTGATGCATTATTACATGTATCCCAGATCTCCAAAGAGCATGTTGAGAAGCCATCAGATGTATTAAGCGTTGGTGAGACAGTTGAAGCTAAGATCGTTGACTTTAACGAAGAAGACAAGAAGATCAGCTTAAGCATTAAGGCTTTACTTGATCCGGAAGATGAAGCTGAAGTTGAAGACGTTGATGTTGATGCAGTAGCAGAGACAGAGGAATAAGAGCTGTTTGAATACCCACTACAGTCGTAGTGGGTATTTTTTACATGAACGAACAGAGTAACACCAAAGAGAAGGAGAAATGGAATGCTTGATAATTATGAAAAGTTTAAACGGGATGTGCTGGCATTGACCACCATCGACCTGAATGCATACAAAGAAAAGCAGATGCGGCGTAGAATCGATACCCTGATCGGTAAGTGCAAGCTGAATGATTACGATGAATATGTGAAGCTGATCAAACAGGATAAGGATAAGTTCGAGCAGTTTGTGAACTTCCTGACGATCAACGTATCAGAATTTTACCGGAATCCGGAACAGTGGCAGTTCTTAGATAAGGAAGTATTTCCAATGCTGATACAGACCTTTGGCAAGAACCTGAAGATCTGGAGTGCTGCATGTTCTACCGGTGATGAACCATACTCACTGGTTATGGCATTGTCGAGACATGTTCCGTTAAACCAGATCCACATTATTGCAACAGATATTGACAAGCAGGTATTAGACAAGGCACGTCTTGGTATCTACAATGAGAAGAGTATCGCATCTGTCCCGGATGATCTGAAGAAGAAGTATTTTACACAGGTGGGAAGCTCCTATAAGATCGCAGATGAGATCAAGCGGTGCGTTGAATTTAAGGAACATAACCTATTAAAGGATCCGTATCCGACCGACTGCAACCTGATCGTATGCCGGAATGTGGTAATCTATTTCACTGAGGAAGCAAAGGATGAGATCTACCGGAAGTTCAACGCTAGCCTGAAAAAGGATGGTGTGCTGTTTATCGGAAGTACCGAACAGATCATGAATTATAAGGATCTCAATTACCGGAGAAATCAATCATTTTTCTTCCAGAAGGACTAAAAAACATGCAGAATGAGAA
>CACZPJ010000154.1 GCA_902782995.1 uncultured Lachnospiraceae bacterium
CCCGATGTGTGTCAGAAGGCTGTTGTGAAGCAGCATATCGAAAAAACAGCAGACCACACGGGAAGGACTGCTGAAGATAAAGGAATCAACGATACCAAGATCAGCCGTGACTTCCCACTGGATCAGAAAGAAAAGCAGGATCAGAATGCGGGCGATACGGATGCTTCGCAGATGTTTTTTTCGATGGTGCAGGTAAAGAGACTGGGCGTTAGATGAACTGCTCATTGGATTCGAACTCCTTCCATATTTGATCAAAATAGTCTTTAAATGCGGCACAGTTCCGTTTTTCAATCGGGGAAAGACCCGGATCAAGCAGGATCGGGATACATGCCTTACAGGTGCCGGGACGTCTGCTTAAGACAAGCACCTGCGTACCCATGGAAATCGCTTCGGATAAGTCGTGTGTGACAAGGATGGCAGTTTTGCCCTCACGCCGGATGATTTTTCCGATATCGTCCGATACCTGTAATCTGGTCTGGTAGTCGAGTGCGGAAAACGGTTCATCAAGTAACAGCAGATCCGGTTTTAAGACCAGTGTACGGATCAGAGCGGCACGCTGGCGCATACCACCGGATAACTCCGAAGGACGTTTTCCGGCAAAGGCAGTCAGACCGTAGGTCTCTAAAAGACTGTCTGCATAGGCGATGGAGTCCGGTGTTAATTTGTGCTGGATCTCAAGCCCGAGCAGGATATTTTTTTGGATGCTTCTCCACTCGAATAAATGATCCTTTTGCAGCATATAGCCGAAGCGGTGATAGTCCCCGGGCTGGATCGGACGCTGCTTATAGCGGATATCTCCGCTTTCCGGGGTGAGCAGACCGCAGATCAGGGAAAGCAGTGTGGATTTTCCACAGCCGCTTGGTCCGACGATCGCAAGAAAGTCTCCCTGATTGATCTGAAAGTTCATATTGGAAATGGCAGGTGTCTCGCCTGCCATGGAATGATAACTATAGGACAAATGCTTACATTCAAGTATAGGATTCATGGCGGACCTCACAGTGTTGTATGATAAGATGAATTGTTGCTCGTTATATAGTTATTTTATGGGCGCGCAGACAAAAGGTGCGCTTTCTGGTTGTGAAAACGGGGAACATGCGCTACAATAGGCGTATGAATGAGAATTATCAGAAGGTATTAGAAAAGACAATCAGTGAACATCAGAAAAAGCAGGAGATTCCGACGCTGCTTTTACATAGCTGCTGCGCCCCGTGCAGTTCCTATGTGCTCGAGTATCTGTCGCAGTATTTTAAGATCACGGTTTTTTATTACAACCCGAATATCTATCCGGATGAGGAATACTATAAGCGTGTGAAGGAACAGCAGGAGTTTATCGCACGTTTTCCGGCAAAGCATCCGATTTCTTTTATCGAAGGAGCATTTGAAAAGGACCGCTTTTATGAGACCGTGAAGGGCTATGAACAGATCAGGGAAGGTGGAGAGCGGTGCTTCCGATGTTATGAGCTGCGGCTTCGTGAGGCGGCCGGGATGGCAAAGGAGCAAGGCATGGATTATTTTACGACCACGCTTTCGATCAGTCCGATGAAGAATGCGGCGAAGTTAAATGAGATCGGTGGAAGGCTTGCCAGGGAGTATGGTGTTTCCTATCTGTTTTCTGATTTTAAGAAGAAAAATGGTTATAAGCGTTCCGTAGAACTGTCACATGAATACGGCATGTACCGGCAGGATTATTGCGGATGCATATTTTCAAAGTGCGAAAGGGAGCAGGCGAATGAAGAAAAAAAACATCGTGAGGATCCATCTGTGTAGCATAGTATGTTTTCTTATCCTTACTCTGTATAGTCTGTCTACTTACGGTGGTGAAAAAAACAGATATTGTGGAGAGGAAGCTTTCAAAAAGGAAATACAGGCGGTAGTTTCAAAGGGAACCTTTGCACGCAGGAGAACCGGCAGGACATATTATGTAGCGGTAAATGGAAAAAACAGCGGAAAAGGAACAAAGAAACATCCATATCGGACGATCGCTTATGCGGTTTCTAAGCTGAAAAAGGGGGACACTTTATATATCCGGGGCGGTACTTACCGGGAACAGATCCGCATACCGGCGAAGATCTCCGGAAAAAAGAATGCATATATTATGATCGCCGGGGTTCCGGGAGAGAAAGTCTGGTTAAGCGGAAAAGGGAAAACGTCACCGACGCTGATGGAAGTTTGCGGATCGTCTTATCTTGTGATTCAGAATATCGGTATGAAGGCGGCACATGGGCAGGATGCATGCGGCATTAACGTAAGACCGGGCAGCCACCATATCGTGATACTGGATAATACCATACAGGATATCCGGGTGAAGAATCCACAAAGACCGGATCACTGCTGTAATGCAGTCCTGTTATATGGTGACAGTGCCACAAAAGAGATCCATGATGTCCTGCTGTACGGAAACCGGATCCATGACTGTACGACCGGCTGGGCAGAGTGCATCTCTGTGACAGGGAATGTCCGGAACGTGAACATTATCGGGAATACGATCAGACGAACCGGCAACATCGGTATAGATCTGTCCGGAAATTACGGGTATTGCAGTGATCCGGCAAAAGACTTCCCAAGGGAATGTTATGTTGCAAAAAATCAGGTCAGTGAATGTCATTCACCGGTTGCGACGGCATACGGTATTTATGCGGATGGTGCAAGGAATGTAACCATTTACCGGAATACAGTGAAAAAATGTGATGGCGGCATTGAGGCAGGCGCAGAGCAGAAGCCAAAGAAGGATATATACGCCACAAAGAATATTACTATCGAACAGAACACGATTCTGGATAATGTAGAGAATGCGATAACGGTGGGCGGTTATCAGACAGATTTAGGCTGGGTGAAAACGGTGAAGATCCGTCATAATATATGCAGGGAGAATGGCAGGGAAAATGCAATTTTGACCCTTGCAAAATGTGATGGTGTTGAAATCACGGACAATGTCTTTTACAATAGTAAGGGCAGTTCCGCTATTGTATATGCAGAATTTTCGAATAAATATACAAAAAACATTGTATTTCGCCGGAATTCTTATTATAATGGGCATGCAAAAAATAAAACCAATTTTGTGTATCAGGGCAGAACCTATACAAAGTTTGAACAATGGAAAAAGACCGTAGGAAAAGCTGCGGGACAATATCGAAAAGTGAACTAAAAAGTGAGGATAAGAACATGGCACAGTTATGGGGTGGACGTTTCACCAAGGAAACCGATCAGTTGGTATACAATTTTAATGCATCTATTTTATTTGACCAGAAGTTCTATAAGCAGGACATTCAGGGAAGCATCGCACATGTATGTATGCTTGGAAAACAGGGCATTCTGACGAAGGAAGAGATGCAGGCAATTGTAAAGTGTCTGCATGAGATCGAACAGGATGTGGAAAGCGGTAAGTTAGAGATCACAAATGAATACGAAGATATTCACAGCTTTGTAGAGGCGAATCTGATCGACCGTTTAGGCGATACCGGTAAGAAGCTGCATACCGGACGAAGTAGAAATGACCAGGTAGCACTTGATATGCGTCTGTATACCAGATTAGAGGTGCTTTATACCGATGAATTATTAGAGGAGCTTCTTGAGACGATCCTTAAGATCATGGAAGAGAATACAGAGACGATCATGCCGGGCTTTACGCATTTACAGAAGGCACAGCCGATCACATTAGCACATCATATGGGTGCATATTTTGAGATGTTTAAGCGTGACAGAAGCCGCTTATATGACATCTTTAAGCGTATGAATTATTGTCCGCTGGGTTCGGGTGCACTTGCCGGAACAACCTATCCGTTAGACCGTGACTATACTGCAAAGCTCATGGGCTTCTATGGACCGACCTTAAACAGTATGGATGGTGTTTCCGACCGTGATTACCTGATCGAGTTCTTATCTGCATTATCCACGATTATGATGCACTTAAGCCGTTTTTCGGAAGAGATCATTATCTGGAATTCAAATGAGTACAAGTTTGTAGAGATCGACGACAGCTACAGCACCGGCAGCAGTATCATGCCACAGAAGAAGAACCCGGATATTGCCGAGTTAGTACGTGGTAAGACCGGCCGTGTGTACGGTGCACTTGTTTCCCTGCTTACGACGATGAAGGGGATTCCGCTTGCATACAACAAGGATATGCAGGAGGATAAGGAGCTGTCCTTCGACGCGATTGATACGGCAAAGGGATGTCTGGCACTGTTTCAGGGCATGCTTGCAACGATGAAGTTTAATAAGGAGCAGATGAGAAAGAGCGCGAATCATGGATTTACGAATGCAACCGATGCAGCAGATTATCTGGTAAATCATGGCGTTCCATTCCGTGACGCCCATGGAATCGTTGGTCGTATCGTATTATACTGCTTAGATAAGAAGATCGCGATTGATGATATGTCCTTAGAGGAGTTAAAAGCGATCAGTCCGGTATTTGAAGCGGATATTTATGATGCTATCTCCATGGAGACCTGTGTCAATAAGCGTCTGACGATTGGTGCACCGGGTAAGGAAGCAATGGAAAAAGTCATTGCCTTAGAAAAGGAATATCTGAAGGAGAACCACGACAAAGACTGGTTTGAACTGGATGAGCAGATCCTGCTGTAATCCTCGTTTGGAATAAGAAAACACCAAAATTGGTACATATGTATAAGAAAAAAGCAATTCACATGGTATTTTTTGATAAAATGTGAATTGCTTTTTTGATGCAAATCCTTTAATATATGTAACAGAAAGACAGTTGTACGTGCGAAACGGACAGTGCAAAAGCATATGTTTCGGACTATACTTACAGGCGGACAGCGGAAAATGAAGGAGATTGCAAAATGAGTGACAAGTTAAGAGTTGGTATTTTAGGCGGAACAGGTATGGTAGGACAGAGATTTATCTCTTTATTAGAGAATCATCCATGGTTTGAGGTGACTACAATCGCTGCCAGCCCAAGAAGTGCGGGAAAGACATATGCAGAAGCAGTTGGTGATCGTTGGAAAATGGATACTCCAATGCCGGAAGCAGTGAAAAATATCGTTGTTAAAAATGTAAATGAAGTAGAAAACGTTGCATCTGAGGTTGACTTCGTATTCAGTGCCGTTGATATGACAAAGGATGAGATCAAGGCAATCGAGGAAGCATATGCAAAGACAGAGACACCGGTTGTTTCAAACAACAGCGCACACCGCTGGACACCGGACGTACCGATGGTAGTTCCGGAGATCAACCCGGAGCATATGAAAGTCATCGAGTTCCAGAAGAAGAGACTTGGAACAACCAGAGGTTTCGTAGCAGTAAAGCCAAACTGCTCTATCCAGAGTTATGCACCGGTATTAACAGCATGGAAAGAGTTCGAGCCATATGAGGTAGTAGCCACTACTTATCAGGCAATCTCCGGAGCAGGAAAGACCTTCAAGGAGTGGCCGGAGATGGTTGGAAACATTATCCCATACATCGGTGGCGAGGAAGAGAAGAGTGAGAAAGAGCCGCTTCGTATCTGGGGCGAGATCAAAGACGGTGTGATCGTTCCTGCAACATCACCGGTAATTACCTGCCAGTGTATCCGTGTGCCGGTATTAAACGGACATACCGCTGCTGTATTTGTAAAGTTCAAAAAGAAACCAACCAAAGAGCAGTTAATTGAGAAGTTAGTAAATTACAGCGGAGTACCACAGGAGTTACAGCTTCCAAGTGCACCAAAGCAGTTTATCCAGTACTTAGAAGAGGATAACCGTCCACAGGTTGCCTTAGATGTAAACTTTGAAAACGGAATGGGTGTCAGTGTAGGACGTCTTCGTGAGGATACCGTATATGACTGGAAGTTCGTAGGATTATCCCACAACACCGTACGTGGTGCTGCAGGTGGAGCAGTTCTCTGCGCAGAGTTATTAAAAGCTCAGGGCTATATCACAGCAAAATAAATCCGTTTCCTATTAGAAAATAGTACGAAAACATCCAAGCAGTCTGGATTTGATTTCCAGACTGCTTTTTAGTTGCCCGTAAAATTATATAATGATATAATAAAAGCATTGAGACGTGCCAAAGCATAAACGGATAAACTGCTTGTGCTTGCACAAAAGCATTTATCCGTTTGTGCTTTGATAGGGCGAAAGCCCGATAGCGAGATGAAACGAAGTGAAATCGAGCGATAGCACGTCGAAGAATGCGGTATATGAAAATA
>CACZPJ010000155.1 GCA_902782995.1 uncultured Lachnospiraceae bacterium
GCTCCATCATTATACAGCTTAAGCAACAAGATGGATAATTCCTTACTGGCTGTAAGGGATATTAACCATAAACATATTGTAGTAGAAAGGAGGTAGTATTGTGCATAGCTTTTTAAGAGCAATCGGATTCCCGGATATGAAGAAAAAGGATATTGATTCCTTATTACAAGAGATTGTCCAGATGCCGGATCGTATGGAGATCACGACAGACTCCAGAGACAATGATTTTGCAATCTATACAAAGTCATATGGCGATTCAGTCGGGATCTGCGTCTGTGGGGAATACCATGAAGATGAAAAGTTTGAAGCAGAATACTATTTTCCTTATTTTATAGGCAAGGGTATTACGACACAGGAGAATGTCGATATCGAGAAGCATTCAGATAAGGAGTCATACGCGGGCATCTGTGATGAGATCAAGCTGGGTGTTACCTTGATCTTTTATCTGCAGAATGTTGCAGAGTATCTCGCAGAGAAGAAGATCCGGACAAAGACCTATGGTCTGTCCACGACTCTTTCTGCACTGTCCTTACAGGGCAAGATCCTTCTTCCAATCAGTAAGAATGAAAAGCAGATCCGCAATATCGAGAAGAACAATCAGAACCGGAATCACCTGATCGCGGCAGCGAGAGAAGGGGATGAGGATGCGATTGAGAATCTGACCTTAGAAGACATCGATACCTATTCCATGTTATCAAGACGTGTGATGCGGGAGGATATTTTAAGCATCGTCGATACCTACTTTATGCCATATGGAATTGAAAGTGACCAGTATTCGATTCTTGGTGAGATCTTAGATCTTCGTATTGTCCCGAATCAGGAAACAGGGCAGAATATCTGCATGATGACTGTGGATTGCAATGATATGATCTTCGATGTATGCATCAATCAGAACGATCTGATCGGAGAACCTGCAGTGGGCAGAAGATTCAAGGGTAATATCTGGATGCAGGGTAGATTGAATTATCAGGAATAAAGGAATAAGGTAGTAACTGGTTCTCATAGTTAAATGGATATAACAAGCGCCTCCTAAGCGCTAGTTGAGGGTTCGATTCCCCCTGGGAACATTTAAGATGCGGCAATGAAGATGATTTCATTGCCGCTTTTTTCAAATAGGATGTATAGAATATCAGAATTTGGGAGGGTAAAATATGCTATATATTATGCGGCATGGAAAAACCGGCTGGAATGCATTGCACAAGTTACAGGGAAGAACAGACATACCGTTAAATGACGAAGGAAGACGGATGGCTCAGCAGGCATGCGAAGAATATAAGAAGTTAAACATCGATGTATGTTATTGTTCTCCTTTAGTCAGGGCTGTGGAAACAGCACAAATTGTGTTGAAGAACAGGGATATTCCCATCATAGAGGATGAACGTTTGATAGAAATGAGTTTTGGAGATTATGAGGGCATTGAAAACAGCTTCTCAATTCCGGATTGTCCGATTAATGTAATGTTCCAGCACCCGGAGCAATACATAGAGTCTGTAGGCGGATCAGAAACATTTGCACAGTTATTTGCAAGAACGGGTTCCTTTCTAAAGGAAGTTATAGAACCTCAGCTCAAGGAAGGAAAAGATATTCTTATCGTGGGACACGGTGCAATGAACTCAGGTATTGTATGCCAGATAAAAGGATTACCGATCGAGAAATTCTGGAGTGCAGGGCTTGAACAGTGTAAGATCTTAAAATTAATATAGATGGCAAATGAAAAAAGAGCTATTAAAAATATAATCAGATGAAAAAACAGGACATACCGCTGTGTGTGAAAAGCATACGGCGGTATTATTTTGCTGTATAGGAAATTCTCAATACAGCAAAATAAACAAATACAGACTTAAAATTCTATGATATGTGTCTATTATGCTAATTTCACAGGGAAGATATAATAACAATGTGAACAAACGGTTGCGCAACTAGAAAAACCAAGAAATACGTTGAAAATGGGGAAAGAAGGATATATTTTTTATGGTATAAGAGAAACATAGTTGCGCAGATATAATGTAAGGGAGGAAAAAATGAAAAGAGGAATAGTAAAGCGCATACTGGCTGCAGTACTGACGGCAGCACTGATTGTGACAAGTACCGGAACAACGAATGTACGTGCAGCGGACAGCAGTAATCTGGTGACCAACGGAGATTTTGAGACAGATGCATCCGGCTGGACGTTTACACTGGATGGCAGCGAATATTCACCGAGTGTTAAAAATGGTACGGATAGTGGCATGACAAATAATACGACGGGTTATATTAATATCTGGTCAGAAAATGAAGCCGATTTTGTTATGTCACAGGAGATTACAGGACTTTCAGCAGGAACTTACACTGCTACGGTAAGCATAGACGGAGCCAATGATAAGACGGCAGATTTGAAGTTTTATGTGGGCGATGAAAGTACAGCATTAAGTACGGAAAATGGATGGGATGGCTGGTCTACTTTTAAAATTGAAAACATCGTAGTGGATGAGAGTGGAAGTGTTACCATAAAAATAGCAGGTACATTAGGTGCAGGATACTGGTTTGATGTGGATGACGTTATCCTGACGCAGGATCTTACAGATGATGAGAAAAAAGAAAAAGCAGCGACAGCATTGAATACTCTTATCACAGCATGCGAGGCACTGACAGAGTCCGATTACACTTCAGAGACATGGAGCGCATTGCAGACAGCACTTACATCTGCAAAAGAGGTTTATGAGGACAAAGATAATAAAACCACAGCAGAATTAGAAGAAGCAGCAGAGGTTCTGCAGACAGCAAAAGATGCACTGGTAGATGAAGGAATTGTGGATACCGGTGCAGACGGTATCTTTGTGCAGAAGGTAAGTGGATTAAGTGATGACTTTATCAAAGGAGTGGATGTTTCGTCCTATGTCAGCTTAAGAGACAGCGGTGTGACATATAAGGATTGGGATGGAAATGAGATCACAGATCAGCAGTTTTTCGATCAGTTAAAAGAAGCAGGAGTCAACTATGTGCGTATCCGTGTGTGGAATAACCCATATGACAGTGATGGCAACGGATATGGTGGTGGTAACAATGACCTTGAGAAAGCAAAGAAGATTGGAAAATGGGCAACTGACGCAGGCATGAAAGTATTGATCGATTTTCATTACTCTGATTTCTGGGCAGATCCGGGAAAACAGAAGGCACCGAAAGCCTGGGCAGATTATACGATCGATGAGAAAGTTACAGCAGTATCCGAGTATACAACTGAAAGTATCACAGCACTCCTGGAGGCAGGTGTTGACGTTGAAATGGTTCAGGTTGGAAACGAGACAAACAACGGTGTCTGTGGCGAGAGTACATGGGAAAATATGTGCAAGATCTTTGATGCCGGTGCAGATGCAGTTCATGCGGTCGGTGAGGCAAACGAAAAAGATATTTTAGTTGCAGTCCACTTTGCAAATCCGGAAAAAAGTTCAAATTATGCAACATATGCAGAAAACCTGAATACCTATGATGTAAGCTATGATGTATTTGCATCATCATATTATCCATATTGGCATGGAACGATTGATAATCTTACAAGTACATTAAAAAATATTGCAGATACCTATAATAAAAAAAGTAATGGTTGCAGAGACATCCTGGGCAACGACTTTAGAGGATGGCGATGGGCATGAGAATACTGTCCGCAAAGGAAATAATGATACACAGGGAAGCGGTATGGAATATTATACATTTTCCGTACAGGGACAGGCAAATGAAGTCCGGACAGTCATCCAGGCAATAAAAAATGTCGGAGATGCCGGTATCGGTTTATTTTACTGGGAGCCGGCATGGATTCCGGTAACAGTATATGACAGCAGTGCAGATGATGCGGAGGCAGTACTTGATTCAAATAAGACAGCATGGGAAAAATATGGTTCTGGCTGGGCAGCAAGCTATGCGAGTGAGTATGATGCAGATGATGCAGGAAAATATTATGGTGGATCTGCAGTTGATAATCAGGCATTGTTTGATTTTAATGGAAAACCGCTTGCATCTTTAAATGTATTTAAGTATGTAGATACCGGAGCAACCACAACGAAAAGACTTGATTCCGTAACGACACCGGATGCGGTGGAAGTTGCATATGGGGCAGATATTGCAGCCGCACTGCCATCATCTGTCACGGTACAGTTTAATGATGGATCAGAAGATACTGCTTCCGTAACATGGAACAGTGACGACATTGCAGCAATTACAACCTATGGAACTTATGAAGTAAGTGGTACGGCATCCTATACGGATGGTGATGGAAATACTTCCACACACAGCACTACCTGTAGTGTATCCGTGCTGCCGGAAAACCTGTTACAGCAGGGTGGATTTGAAGACGGTACAGATGCATGGACGATTGAAGGAAATGGTGCACAGGGAAGTACAACAGAAGATCCGAGAAGCGGAAGCATGGGCTTACATTTCTGGTCAGATAGTGCAGTTGATTTTACGGTAAAACAGACAGTTACAGTCACAAAATCCGGGGTATACAGTGCATATATGTATGTTCAGGGTGGTAATGGTGGAGATTCTGAAGCAGTCAGCATTTCCCTTTCTAATGACACGCAGAATACGGTACAGACCGGGGATACATCTCTGGCTGGATGGAAGGTATGGCAGCAGGCAAAAGCAGATGGAATCCCTGCTTCTGCCGGAGATCAACTGACAGTAACAATCCATGTGGCAGGTGATGCGAATGCATGGGGAACGATTGATGATGTATATCTTTATAGTACAGAAGTTTATGAGACATATGCAATTAACTATGTCTTAAACGGTGGTAAGAATAACGACCACAATCCTGCTTCTTATGATAAGACACAGACTGTTGCATTTGAAAATCCGACACGTTCCGGATACACATTTGGTGGATGGTATACGGACGCTGGTTTTACAAAACGGATTACGCAGATCGAAGCAGGAACAACCGGGGAGATCACTGTATATGCAAAATGGAGTAAAACAGAGAGTACTAAAGTACCAGAATCAGAAAAAGTACTGGTGAAAAAGATCACTTTAAGTAAAAACAGAATGGAAATGAAAAAAAGTACAACTGCCAGCTTAAAGGCAGTTATCACACCGTCTAAGGCATCTAATAAAGCGGTAAAATGGTCTTCTTCAAATACAAAGGTTGCAACTGTTGATAAAAACGGAAAAGTAAAAGCACTGGGAAATGGAACTGCTACGATCAAAGCGACAGCAAAAGATGGCAGTGGTGTAAGTGCATCCTGTAAAGTTACCGTAGTTTATAATATCACTTATAAGCTGGGAAAAGGAACAAACAACAGTCAGAATCCGAAATCTTATTATAATAAAAAAGTAAACTTAAAGGCAGCTTCAAGGAAAGGATATGCATTTAAGGGCTGGTACACAGACAGCAAATATAAAAAGAAAATTACATCTATTGCAAAAAGCAGTAAAAAGAACATCACTGTTTATGCAAAGTGGGAAAAGATCGTTGTGAAAAAGGGGGCTGTAAAGACAGCAGCAGTTTCCGGGAAAAAGGCAACAGTAACTCTTCAGAAAGTTTCCGGCGCAGACGGATACCAGATCGTTTACTCAACAGATAAGAAGTTCAAAAAGAATGTAAAGAAAGTAACGATTTCCGGTACATCAAAGACAATTAGCAAATTGTCAAAGGGCAGGACTTATTATGTAAAAGTACGTGCATATAAGAAAGATTCCACAGGTGCAAAGGTTTATGGAAGTTTCAGCAGTGTGAAGAAAGTAAAAATCAGTAAATAGCCAAAAAGTAAATTTATGAAATGTATCATGTAAAAATACATGACGAAAAGTGGAGGATTCTGTGTTTATGCAGGATCCTTCGTTTTTCTGATTTCTGTCGACATTTGGAAATTTAAACGTTATAATAAAAATAAGCAGATAAGAACGTAATCAAATTTGCAGCAATGTTGCCGTATATGCATTGCTGTTTTTTTATAAGTAACAGGGTAGATGAAGTCTGTTTGTTTTGGAGGAAAAGATATGAAGAATCCACATACGCGTGTCCTATTTCGGATAATTTTTGGTCTGTTGTTGATCACACTGTTAGTATCCGTATATACCTTTGTTTTACAGACAAATTACAGTAAGGCGGCAGTAGACGAAGCTGTGACAAGAAATGAACAATGTGCAGATGCGATTCATACACTGGTGTCGAATAAGTTTACAAAGGAAGATTTTGAAACGATTACCTCGAAAAAGGATATGGACACAGAGCGTTATGCAGAGTTACAGCAGCAGTTAAATGAGCTTCGTTCCTTAAATTCCACCCGTTACCTATATACTGCAAAAAGAGATGATGATGGAAAACTGATCTATCTGATAGATGGACTGGATCTGGATGCAGAAGACTTTGCATATCCCGGTACTTATATCGAGGATGAGATGATTCCTTATATCGAAGCAGCACTTTCAGGTGAGATTACATATTCGCAGAAAATCGTGGATACGACATGGGGACATATATTTACTGCCTGTTATCCGGTGTTAGCGGCAGACGGAAGTGGTGAGATCCTTGGTGCATTATGCATGGAAATGGATATGGAGAGCACCTATTCCTACATGGAATCCAGCAATAAGAAGGCAATCGAGACAGCAGCGGTTGCAGTTGTTGTGTTCTTTGCACTGGGAATTATTGTTTATATTTATCTGAGAAAACAGAAACAAAACGAAGCAGATCAGCAGCAGCGGTTAGAGCGGGCAGTGAGCGCAGCAGACGAAGCGAACAAGGCAAAGTCCACGTTTCTGTTTAATATGAGCCACGATATACGGACACCGATGAATGCGATTCTGGGATTTACGGAATTAGCAGCAAAGGATACACAGACATCGGAGCAGACAAAAGATTATCTGAAAAAGATTCAGATCAGTGGAAAGAAAATGCTTTCTATCATCGACAATGTTTTGGAATTGTCAAGGATTGAATCCGGAAAGGTAATACTCGAAGAAACCGCAGTAGCGGCAGGCAGTATTTTCGATGCATGTCTGGTTATGGTAGAGCCTGAGATCCAGAAGAAGAACTTAAAGCTCACGGTTTCCAAAGAGATTATCTATCCGTATGCTTATGTAGATACCACACGTATTACAGAGATCATTCTGAATCTGATCAGTAATTCCATCAAGTATACACATGAGGGAGGAAGCATCCACTGTGCGATCCGTCAGAGTGAGGATGCAAGGGAAGGCTAGATGATCCAGGAATTGTCGGTATCGGATAATGGGATCGGGATGTCAGAGGAATTTCAGCAGCATATCTATGAATCGTTTGCAAGGGAGCGTTCTTCAACCTTAAGCGGCATCACCGGCAGTGGACTGGGAATGGGAATTGTAAAGAAGCTGGTGGATATGATGGGCGGTACGATCACATTAAACAGTAAGCTGGGAGAGGGAACCACCTTTTTGATCCGTATTCCGGGAAGGATCGCAACACTCGAAGATACACAGCCGAAGCAGGCAGATGGAGTGTTGCTGCAGCCGGATTTTAAGGGTGTGCGTATCCTGTTAGCTGAAGATAATGATCTGAATGCAGAGATAGCGGTCACTTTATTAGAAGAAGTCGGATTTGTTGTCGACAGAGCCCAAAATGGTGTTGCATGTATCGAGATGTTAAGTAATCAGCCGGATCATTACTATTCGCTGATCCTGATGGATATACAGATGCCGGTACTCGATGGATATGAGGCAACCAGAAAGATTCGTAGAATGGAAAATCAGCAAAAGTCTGACATTCTAATCATTGCGATGACTGCAAATGCTTTTGCTGAAGATAGGGAGAAGGCTCTCCGTGTCGGAATGAACGATCATATTGCAAAGCCGATCGATATGAATAAAGTAATTCCGGCAATCCGTAAGTTCATCTAAACCGGAAAATCCGGTTAGTGTCTGTGTGACACTCTTGGAAGAAAGAGTCTGATCGTTCTTTCAAAACGTTCCAGTTCCGGTAAAAAGGTACATTTTGCAGCAATCCATGCACCAAGCACACCGCCGAGTGTGTTACAGATCAGATCATCTACGTCGCATAAGCGGTAAGATCCGGAATAGAGGAAGAAAAGTCCGGTAAGCTGTCCGACCTCGATAAAGAGCGTAAGTGCGAAGCTGAGTACCGTAATCTTTTTCATGTCCATTTTCCAATAATATTTCAGATATGCGCCAAATGGCATTGTCATTACGATATTAAAAAGAATCTGTGCAACTGCGCTAAAGCTTGGATTTTTTGCTGCATCGTATACCGAATAACCAGGGATCAGCTGGATCTGATGTCCGCTTAACTGGGTTCCGGCTGCCGGAAGTGGTAAGAAAACAAGTGCAAATACACAGCACATATATGCGAAAAATAAAATGTTTAAAACATATTTGGCAATATTAAATCTGCCGCCTTTGAATAGCATCGTTCCAAGTAAGGTTGGAAGGAAAAGTAAGATACCATATACAATAGCGATTGTGAAGCCGTTGTTAATACTTGCTGCCCATACTGTCATTTCTGTGTCCTCCGTGAAATTCATTTGATACATCAAGTATATTGGAATGTGGAAATGTCTGCCATCGACCTGGCTTACATTTTGCGGGGACAATCTTACAGTTTCGTAAGTTTCGCGTCACGAAGCGGATTTTCAGATAAAAATTAACCATGAAGCATATAATGTAAACTGATATACCATACATAGTTGACATTTGATAACCGATTGTGCTACAGTGATAACCATATAAAACATATAGATAAGGAAGGTATGGTTATTCAAATGATGAAGTTGAATTATGATGAGGAAGAGAACCCGGTTCTTTCCAGAGAAGAAGCAATCGCTATTTTAAATACACCGGATGAGGAGCTTGAGGAACTGGTCGAATGTGCGAAGCAGTTACGTTATAAATATAAAGGAAACCGTGTAAGTATCCATATCCTGACAAATGCCCGCAGTGGAAACTGTTCCCAGGATTGTGCTTACTGTGCCCAGTCCTGCCGGTCTAAGGCAGACATCGAGAAATACAAGTGGGTAGATGAGGAGAAGTTATATCAGGATAATGATTTCGTTGATGAGTATCACTTATCCAGACATTGTATTGGCTTAAGCGGTATGAAGTTTACGGATGAGGAGATTGAAGAACTGGCACGCCGGATCCGTAAGATGAAAGAGAAAGGAACCCATCTGTGCTGTTCCATCGGATTTTTAACGGAAAAACAGGCAAAGATGTTAAAAGAGGCCGGTCTTGACCGTATCAATCATAACTTAAACAGCAGCCGTTCTTATTACCATAATATCTGTTCTACCCATACCTTTGAACAGCGTGTGGCAAATATACACATGCTGCAGGGACTTGGATTTGAGATCTGTAGCGGTGGTATTGTCGGTATGGGCGAGAGCAAGGAAGATGTCGTAGATATGCTTTTAGAGCTGCGTGAGATCCAGCCGGAGGCACTGCCGATCAACTTCCTGCTTCCGATCAAGGGAACACCGCTTGGAGATGCAGATGTATCCATGCTGACAACCGAGTATTGTATGAAGGTTCTTTGCCTTGCAAGACTGCTTGTTCCAAAGTCAGACATCCGTTGTGCAGCCGGAAGAGAAGTGTACTTTAAGGGCGAGGAGAAGAAGCTGTTAAGTGTGGTTGACTCTATTTTCGCTTCGGGTTATCTGACAGAAGGAGGTCAGGGCATTCAGGGTACGATCAAGACGATCACGGATGCCGGCTTTACCTATGAGATCGAATCAGCATAAACATAGTACCATGTAAGCAAAAATGCAGGAACTTTACAAGCTCCTGCATTTTTCTTATTCTACACCTTTTAATACTTCAACCATATCCAGCTTCCGGATACGTTTAGAGAATAGGAAGCTTACGAGAACAGATACGACCAGAACGAAGATACCGGCTTCTACATAAGCAACCGGACGTAACGTCAGGTTATAATCGAAGTTCTCGCCATTGCTGTTCATCATAATATTGAAGGAGGACTTTCCAAAAGGAGCACCGATCAGGATACCGATAATGGACAGCCACAGGTTCTGCTGTGACATCATCCTTCGGATTGCACCACTCTGGAAGCCTAATACCTTTAAGGTTGCCAGTTCCTTGACACGTTCATTGAAGGAAAGGGAACCGGAGTTATATAAAACGACAACGACACAGATTGCGGAAAAGATGATCATCATATAGACAAGGACGTTGACGATCTCCATACTTTTTTCAAAGGCTTCCTGCATCTGTTTTTTGTTGTTGATAGAGGTTACACAGGCATTTGACTGCAGATTCTTTGTGGTCTTATCAGTCATCAGCATGGTCGGGGTGTACGTTTCCTTACTGTTTTCATAATCCTCACGTAACATCGTAAGTCCCTGTGTTTCTGAGCTGCGGTAGATCACACCGATCGTTGCCTTATGCCATTCATTTCTGGTATACAGATGCCAGTAGACGGTATCGCCGACCTTCAGATCCAGTTCCGAGGCAAACTTTCTGGACAGGGCAACCGTTCCCGGCTTTATTGTTGTTACATTATTATTCAGATCAAGAATGTTATAGAGATCTTTTCCTTCTGTGACCGTCAGCACACCTTTGCGCTTCTGATCAGAGGAGGCATCTTTTACAGCGGATACCTCTAATGCACTTGTCATGACAAGCTCTCCCTCTAAGGAATCACTCAGAGCTTCGACATCATCCAGATTGGCATCCTCCGCCAGCTTGATCTGATATTCAGAAGGTGTTGTCTTGTCAAATACGAGTGCTTCCATATCAGAGAGCAGACCGTTACAGCCGGCACCATAGACCATCAGTAACATTCCGAATGCAGTTCCGATCACACTCATAAAGGCACGGAGCTTGCCTCTTGAGAGATCACGCAGATTGTACTGTGATGAGAAGGACAGCTTTTCCCAGAATGGAAGTCTTTGGGCAAGACAGTTTTTTCCTTCCTTTGGTGCTGCCGGACGAAGTGCTTCTGCCGGACGGATCTTTAAGAGCTTGATACAGCTTAAGTATGCTGCCAGCGCGCAGATCGCAACGATCACAAGGATGAGTACGATATAGATGACAGCGAACTCACTTTTTCTTCCCGGAACAATATAATAAGCACCGAAGATCTCTAACATATAAGGTGCGCCCCAGAATACGCCGATCAGCATACCGGCAACTGCACCAAGTCCGGAGGTTAAGAGACTGAAGCTTACATAATGGAACAGGATCTTAGAGGACTTCATACCGATCGCATTTAAGGTACCGATCTGTGTACGTTGTTTTTCGACCATACGGCTCATGGAAGTGGCAATGACGAGCACGGCAATTCCAAGGAAAATGATTGCAAATATGTAGGAAAAGCTCTGATGCTGGGAGAGCTCACTGTCAAACCGCGCCAGTCCCGGAATGGACTTACGGTCGATAATGGCAGAGTACTTGTGGTCTAAGGCATCGGCGACCGCATCCTCGTGTGCTAAGGCTCCGGCATCCTTCGTTACAATATTCATCTCGGTATATGGGATCATGCCGTCAAAGGCATCATAGGACATATAGACAAAGGCGATATTCTCAATATAGACATCGGCATCACCGTCTGCCTGACGGTATTCGTATTCGCATGCTTCGATCAGCCCCTTGACCTTCTTGGAAAAAGAGCCGCCCTTGTACTGGACGGTAAAGTTATCCCCGACCTTGATGTTTCTTTTTTCGGCAAAGGCATTTGTCAGCCAGACCCCATCCTTATCAGAGGGATCAAAGGCTTCCCCGGAGATCTTATATGCCTTGTTTACAGTGTTCTCACTCATCAGGTAAATATCCACCTGTGCATCGTCACAGTCCGGAGCACTTCCGCTAAGCTTCGTACGAAGCTGGGCATCCTTGACGAAGGAGAGCTTTTTGATGTCGTCTAACTGATCCGTTGTAAAGCTCTCGCCATAGACCCACAGATCTGCGGTATTGCATTCTTCGTGAAAGACCTTTCTCGCATTTTCCTCACTCAGCACATGTCCTTCAAAGGTGACATAGATCATCATCGCGAGCATTGCAAGGATAAACACCGAGAAAAACTGCCCGAAATTATGCTTTAAGTCACGAAACATTTTTTTCCAAAGTATTACCAATCCACCTCCTTGACTGAGAGTGGATGTTCGTTCTGATAGATTTCACGGATCTTACCGTTTTTCATCCGGATTACTTTGTCGGCACATTTTGCAATATCGGCATTGTGGGTAACGAGGATCACGGTACGCTTTTCTTCCTTACAAAGCTTTTGCAGTAATTCTAATACGATGACACCGGTTTCCGAATCAAGAGCTCCGGTCGGTTCGTCTCCGAGCAGAATCTTCGGATTTTTCGCAAGCGCGCGTGCGATCGATACACGCTGCTGTTCGCCGCCGGACATCTGCGCCGGGAACTTGTTCCGGCATTCGGTCAGTCCGACCAGTGCAAGAAGCTCATCCGCGTCACGGGCATCCTTTACAATGCTTTTGACAAGTGCGATATTCTCATAGGAGGTCAGGCTTGGAATCAGATTATAAAACTGGAAGATAAAGCCGATCTTGTCAGCACGGTACTTTCCAAGCTGTTTATCGTTCATTTTTGATACTTCGCATCTATCCACGATGACACTACCGCTTGTCGGGACATCCATTCCGCCGAGCATGTTTAGAACCGTAGATTTTCCGGCACCGGACTGACCGAGGATGACAACGAATTCTCCTTCCTCAATACCAAAGCTTACATGGCTGACTGCCTGAAAAAGCGCGTCACCGCTACCGTATTCTTTTACAACATCTTTGAATTCTACAATCATTTTTGTATCCTTTCCTGAAAACATTTTCTTCTCAAACAAAAGATGATATTACACACTACTATCTTTTGTTAGCTTACGCTAACTATAACACATTTTTCCTGCAAAATAAATACCTGAATGAAAAAATAGGAAAAATGTTCCGGAAATTTTGAAAAGAAAAGGTGAAAATAGTCATACATGGGAAGATTCGGAAAGAAGAATTGTGCTATAATAATTCCGTCATGTAAATCAGTAATAGGTCTGCTTGCAGACATTATTACTGATTTATTTGACGGATAAACAAACACGAGCAAGCAGGGCAATAGCCCGGATTGTGAGTGCTTGTTGCAATTTCGGAAGTTCGCAGAACGGAGAAATTATTATATATCGGTAATTATTATATTTAACTACAAACATGTACACAATCGTGCGAAGTATTTTGTGCTTGCACAGTAAATATAATAGGAGGAAATAATGAAAAAGGACAAAAGAAAAAAACAGGAACAAAACAAAAAGGGGATCAAGGTCCAGATTCAGAGCAAAATAGGTCTCTCCATTATTGCTGTTATGGCAGTGATCGCGGTACTGGTAACAGTGGTTGTCTACAAGCTGCTGGTTGATGCCAACAACACAGAACTGCAGAATGATTCAGAGGCAGTATCGCTTCAGGTGGAAAAGTACTTCACACCGTTTGAGCGTATGGTTGAACAGCTTGCGGTCGATGAAGAGGTACAGAAGCTGTTAAGCACAACATCCGCAGGAGAAAAGATGACAGAGAATGATCTGTATTCGGATGTACTTGACAAGATGGTGAAGGTTGCAGATCTTGATACAGACAATATCCAGGGTGTCTTTGTTGCAGATATTGACAGTAATGCATCCATTACATCAGCCGGCACGATCTCCGGAGACGATTATGATGTTACCACCCGTGCATGGTATGATTGTGTGACGTCAGAAAAGACGGTACTGACCAAGCCATATATATCTGCAAGTACCAGGAAAACAATCTTAAGTGCAGCAACACCGGTCTATGGAACAGACAAAAAGGTTATCGGTGTTGTCGGAATTGATGTTGTCATCGAGACGATTACCAATATGATGCAGAATTACACGATCGGTGAATCAGGATATTGTATGCTTTTAACAACGGATGGAACCTTTGTATATCATCCGAATACAGACCTCATTGATACATTGATCCAGGATATGAATATTTCAGAGAGAGTTGTTACAGCAGTCAATGATCAGTCCTCACAGCTTATGACCTATAAGGTAAACGGGGGACGGAAATATGGTTATATCATGCCGATTGACGATACCGGATTTATCGCATTAAGCTGTATACCGAATGGACAGTATTATTCATCACTGGTCACGGCAGTATTACTGCTTTTAGGAGTTATTATGATCGGTCTGGTATTTGTCCTCTTATTAATAGGAAAATTGTCCGGTAAGATCGTATCTCCGCTGATCCAGTTAAATAATGTAGCTATGGAGCTTGCAAACGGAAATCTGGATGTAACGATCGATGTTCATTCAGAGGATGAGGTCGGAGAACTGGCAGGATCGATTGATAAAACAGTAACCCGTCTGAAGGAATACATCGACTATATTGATGAGATTTCAGAAGTGCTCGGAAATATGGCAGACGGAAAGTTAGCTATTGATCTGAAGTATGCTTATGTAGGCGAATTTGAAAAGGTCAAGGATGCGTTGAATAATATCTCGGCTTCTATGACAGAGGTTATGACAAGTATTGTAGAAGGTGCCGATCAGGTGTCTGTAGGCAGCGACGATCTTGCAAAGGCAGCACAGGGTATGGCTGAGAATACAGAGACGCAGGCAGCAGCAGTTGAAGAGCTTCTTGCCACTGCAACAACAGTTGCAGATCAGGTAAAGGAAAACAGAGACAAGTCAGACCAATCTGCGGCATATACGAATGAAGTAGCAAATGTAATGGAAGAAAGTAAGAGCCAGATTACACAGATGCGTGAGGCAATGGACAAGATCCAGGAATCTTCCCAGCAGGTTGTCAGTGTTATCAAGGCGATCGAGGACATTGCAAGTCAGACCAATCTGTTATCACTGAATGCATCTATTGAGGCTGCCCGTGCAGGTGAGGCAGGAAAAGGCTTTGCGATTGTAGCGGGAGAGATCGGCGGTCTTGCAAATCAGAGTGCGGATGCTGTCAATACAACCAGTGAACTGATCAACGTATCCTTAAGTGAAATCGAAAAGGGAAATGAGATTGTCAATGCTGTCATGACATCCTTAGAGGATGCAGTAGAACGTGTCCGCATTGCAAACGGAATGATCCAGGAGACTGCACAGATAGCAGATACACAGATGAAGAGCATTGACCAGATCCGTGATGGTATTGAAGATATTTCACAGGTGGTTCAGGATAATTCCGCTATGGCAGAAGAGACTTCTGCAACCAGTGAGGAGTTAGCAGCACAGTCTGTTACTTTAAATGAGCTTGTACAGAGATTTGAACTGCAATAGCCTCTGGTTTCCATTGCAAAGACAAAACGATGCGA
>CACZPJ010000156.1 GCA_902782995.1 uncultured Lachnospiraceae bacterium
AAGTGGAACTGTCCTGTTTCATATTCATACAGCGTCCACAAATGATCCTTTTTATTAAAATAGGTCTCACATCCTGCCTTCTCATATGCCTTATATTTTGCGTCACAGGTCTCTAAAAGCTTCCGGTATTCCTGTGGTGTCATACCGGTATCAACCTCTCCACCCGTAGGCACATAACGGGAAAATGCAAAAACCTTAACCTTCGCTTTTACTACTTCATCAATAATATCCGGTATCTCATCCATATTCGTCTTAGATACCGTATTCATAATTACACTTTTGATCCCCGCCCGGTTCAGACAGCCAATCTTCTCGATCGTCAGATCAAAGCTTCCCGGCTTGCGGAACTAGTCATGCGTTTCCCGCATTCCGTCTAATGACATCTGGTACTTATCGCAGCCGCATACCTTTAACATTCTACAGATCTCGTCATCTAAATGAAACGGATTGCCCATCAGGGTAAACGGAATGTTCTTAGACTTTAACAATACCATCAGTTTCCAGAAGTCCGGATGAAGGATAGGATCACCGCCGGTGATGTAAAAATATGGAATCCGGTGATATACCTTGCAGAAATCTTCGCAATTCGATACCACTTCCTGCATCTGTTCCCATGACATGCTTTTTAATTCCTTACAGCCTTCACCGGAGAATATGTAACAGTGCTTACAACGCTGATCACATTCATCGGTAATATGCCACTGAAAAGAAAAATAACTTTTTTCTTCAAACTGCTGACTCATCCTATCCATCTCCTTCCCTGTCCACTCTGCTTACTTGTCAGATGCTCCGCAGGCTGTTCCGCATGCTGCCGGCTTCTCTCCTGTTCCACACGCTGTTCCACATGCTGCACCTTCCTTAGTTTCTGCTTTCTTTGTCCATCCAAAAAGATTTGATAATGCCATTTTGTTACCTCCTGTAATAAAATTATTGGGGTCATGCCCTGTTTGCAGCTTTAGGATAACAAGGAATGTGCTGCAAAAAAAGTACGCACTTTTTTATTACATAGTCACCTTTTTATAACTCATAGACAGATTCTTTTTTGCGTGTTACATTGTATTTGAAACCTACATTGTATTTTGAACTGATAGGAAGGAGACAGGTATGTTAACAAAGGATGAATTACCGGAATGCCCGGTTGCTACAACGGTAAGCCTGATCGGAAGTAAATGGAAGTTACTGATTATACGAAATCTTCTTGACCGGCCATGGCGGTTTAATGAATTGAAAAAAAGCCTGACCGGAATCAGCCAGAAAGTTCTGACCGATTCGCTGAGATCCATGGAGGAGGATGGACTGATCACAAGAACGGTATATCCGGAAGTTCCTCCACGCGTGGAATACGCGCTGAGTGAACTCGGAGAAACGATGCGCCCGATCCTCGATGCCATGAAAGAGTGGGGCACAAATTATAAGGAAAATATATAGAAAGAACCCGGTATCTGTCCTAACCCAGATACCGGGTTCTTTTCTGCTATGTGATATGTTTATTTATAATCGCCTACATTACTGCTGTCTACTTTTTCGAATGGTACCCATACATACCTGCCATCCTCGGTTGCTCCGTCGATGTCCTGTACCGACTGTCCCTTGATCAGCTTAAGGGCTGCTTCGATCGCTGCCGTTCCCTGACCACTACCGGACTGGTATACGGTAAATGCCATATCGCCTTTTTCGATCGCTGCGCAGCCATCTGCGGTTGCATCGACACCTAAAACCGGCATATCCTTCAGATTGATGCCCGCTTCCTTACATGCTTCCACTACACCAAGTGCCATTCCATCGTTATTACAGATCACGCAGTCTGCCTTTGAACCGGTTTTTAAGAAGATCTCAAACATCTGCTTTGCAGTATCTCCGTCCCAGTTCGCATAGTCTTCGAACACGTAATTGATCTTCTTGCCACTCGCTTCTAGTGTCTGCTTTACACCCTTCGTTCTTCCGCTCGTTGCCGAATGTCCCTTTGGTCCCTTGAAGATCACTACGTTAATCTCATCCTTGTCCGCGAACTTATCCAGAATATATTCTGCCTGATACTGACCTGCTACGCTTTCATCCGAACCGACATAAATATATTCTCCCTCTGACAGATGCTTTTCTGCCGGACAACTGTTGAAAAATACGATCGGGATGTCACCCGCATTGGCTTTTAATTCTACAACCGTATCTGCGGATACCGGTCCGCAAAGGATCGCGTCATAGTCCTCTTCGGATGCTTTTTTGATATGTTCCACCTGGTTTTCAATATTGTCACCTGCATCGAAAACATCTAACTGGACACCCTGGGCATCCGCCTCTTTCTGGGCTGCATCGACAAGTGTCTGCCTGAAATCATCCATGGCATTTACACTGAGTAAGATCTTTGTACTGCCGCTTCCGCCTGCTGTCTTGCTTCCACAACCGGCAGCCAGGAATGCTCCACATAAAAGTATACTTAAGATTAATCCAAGCTTTTTTTTCATTTCAATAACCCTGCCTTTCTAAACCCCTTTTTCAACCTTAAATGCTTCTACCTGATTTGCAAGCTCCTGCGCAGAGCTTGTCAGTTCCTTTGCATCGCTTGCTACCATCTCACTGTTTCCGGTGATACTGTTTGCCTGCTCTACCATGCTGTCGGAGGTAGCTAAGATCTCCTCTGAGCTTGCCGCCTGTTCCTCTGAAATAGCAGCTACATTACTTGCTACTTCATCTACCTTCTCTACCTTTTCGATCATCTGGCGTACCAGATTGCTTACTACATCAATATTACCGAAAATAACATCAAAGGTCTTTAATGCATCCCCGACTAATTCACTACTGCTGTTGATATTGCTTACACTGTCATCTGCCTGTGTGACAGCATCTTTTACCAATACGTTGATTTCTGAAATAAGATTCTCAATATTATGTACGGAATCTGCACTGTTTTTCGCAAGCTGTCCGATCTCCGTAGCTACAACCGCAAAACCTTTTCCTGCTTCACCGGCTCTTGCTGCCTCGATTGATGCATTTAAGGAAAGCAGATTCGTTTCTTCTGCAATTCCGCTGATCACACCGGTGATGTTGGTGATCTCTTCGGATGCCTTTCCTACCTTATCGATCGCCTGCTGTAACTTTAATACAGACTGGTTGATATTCTGCATTGCCTCGCCGACATTCTGCATATCCGTTTTACCCTGACGGGAAACTTCTACGGTATCCTTCATCTTGACATCTACCTGCTCACCTTCTTCTCTGGTATCTGCTACTACCATCGCTAAGGTTGTTGCATTCTCTGCGATCTCGTTTACCGAACGTGAAAGCTGTTCTACGGTATTGTTCAGCTCCTGCATAGACTGGCTCTGTGTCTTGGATGCATCATACATCTGTCCGGATACATGGCTGCTGTTATCTGCCTGTACGTGTAACTTATCTGATACGCCATGGATCGAAGAGATCATGCCACGCATCGACTCAATAAACCGTTCTACACACTGGCTCATAATACCGATCTCATCCCTGCTTCTTACCTTTACGCTTACCGTAAAGTCTCCATCGGTCATGGCTGTAATGACTTTCGTCAGCTCTTTTACCGGTCTGATCACGGCATGAACCACACGCTCGATTACGATTGCTAACAGGATCAGTGAAATAATTCCGATCACTGCCATGACTGTCCGGACTGTATTAATACCTGTGTAAACCGTAGCTGTCGGAACATAGGATACTAATAACCAGTCTGTTCCTGCTATTTCTGCACAGGCTGTCATCTTATGATCGATCTCCTCCATCGTGTAGTCCCCGGCTGCTCTCTTTTCTTCCACTCCCTGAAGGAAACTGTCATCGGAATCACTAAGCTTCGTAAAGATCAGGCTGCTGTCACGGGATGCAAGGATTGTACCATCCTTGGAATTCACTAAAAATGCCTGTGCATCATCCATCTGCACGAAACTGTTTACAATGATACTGATACGCTGTAAGGATAAGTCCGCAGAGATTACCTTCATCGTACCTGAACCATCATTCAAAATACCGGAAGCACTGATAACTGCCTCTCCGTTGGAATTCGTATAAGCATCGGTAAATGCCATATTCACTCTGGTCAGCCCCGCCTGATACCATACGGACTCTGTCGGATTGCTCTCTTTTTTATCTGACTCACTGGCTTTGACCAGATCCCCCTTTTCATCTGCAACATACAGACCATTCGGATAGTTATCATTAAATCCGTAGTACTGGTCTAACATTTTCTGAAGCTGTCCCTTATCCGGTCCGATTCCCTCTATCGTCCG
>CACZPJ010000157.1 GCA_902782995.1 uncultured Lachnospiraceae bacterium
GTCTGGTATCATGGTAACAATCCATGCTTACACAGGTGATCAGATGACACTTGACGGACCACAGAGAAAAGGTGATTTAAGAAGATCCCGTGCAGCTGCAGTTAACATCGTTCCTAACTCAACAGGTGCTGCAAAAGCAATCGGACTTGTTATCCCAGAATTAAACGGAAAATTAATCGGATCTGCTCAGCGTGTACCAACCCCTACAGGTTCTACAACAATCTTAACAGCAGTTGTTAAGAAAGCTGGCGTTACAAAAGAAGATATCAACGCAGCTATGAAAGCAGCAGCTAACGAGTCCTTCGGATACAACGAGGATGAGATCGTATCTTCCGATATCGTAGGAATGAGATATGGTTCATTATTCGATGCTACTCAGACAATGGTTAACCAGGTATCTGATGACCAGTATGAAGTACAGGTTGTTTCTTGGTATGACAACGAGAACTCTTACACATCTCAGATGGTAAGAACAATCAAATACTTCTCAGAATTAGCATAATTAACTTAGGGAAGATTGTTCCCGAACAATCAAATACTTCTCAGAGTTAGCATAATTTAATCTGATTTGAAAGTAAAACAACATAAGTGTGTAGCCGCATAACAGTTTCTTTTGGAATTGTCGTGTGCGGATTCAGACTCAGGAAGGGGTCCGGTCTATTTGGACCGGGCTCCTTTTTTATCTTATGAATAAAAAAGGAGAATTCACATGTCATTAAATAAAAAATCCGTAGATGATATTAACGTAAAAGGACTTCGTGTTCTTTGCAGATGCGATTTCAACGTACCTTTAAAAGAAGGTAAGATCACAGATGAGAACCGTCTGGTAGCTGCTCTTCCTACAATCAAGAAGTTAATTGCAGATGGCGGAAAGGTAATCCTTTGCTCCCATCTTGGAAAAGTAAAGACAGAAGAAGATAAGAAGACAAAGACACTTGCTCCTGTAGCAGCAAGATTAAGCGAGCTGTTAGGACAGGAAGTTAAGTTTGCAGCAGATCCTGAAGTAGTTGGACCAAATGCAAGAGCAGCAGTAGAAGCTATGAAAGATGGCGATGTAATCTTACTTGAGAATACACGTTTCAGAGCAGAAGAGACAAAGAACGGAGAGGCTTTCTCTAAGGATCTTGCATCTATCTGTGATGTATTCGTAAACGATGCATTCGGTACCGCACACAGAGCACACTGCTCTAACGTAGGTGTTGCAAGCTTAGTAGATACAGCAGTTGTTGGATACTTAATGCAGAAAGAGATCGATTTCTTAGGAAATGCAGTAGAGAATCCGGTAAGACCTTTCGTAGCTATCTTAGGTGGTGCAAAGGTTGCTGATAAGTTAAACGTTATCGATAACTTATTAGAGAAATGTGATACCTTAATCATTGGTGGTGGTATGGCATACACATTCTTAAAAGCAAAAGGATATGAGATCGGTATCTCCTTAGTAGATGATTCTAAGATCGATTACTGTAAGGAAATGATGGCTAAGGCTGAGAAACTTGGCAAGAAGTTATTATTACCGGTAGATGCTGTAACAATCAAGGATTTCCCAAATCCAATCGATGCTCCGGTTGAAGTAGAGACATATGATGCAACAGATATGCCAGCAGACAGAGAAGGATGCGATATCGGACCTAAGACAGCAGCTATGTATGCAGAGGCTGTTAAGACAGCTAAGACAGTTGTTTGGAACGGACCAATGGGTGTATTCGAGAATCCTACACTTGCAGCAGGAACAATCGCAGTTGCAAAGGCATTAGCTGAGACAGATGCTACAACAATCATTGGTGGTGGTGATTCCGCAGCAGCAGTTAACCAGTTAGGCTTTGGCGACAAGATGACACACATCTCAACAGGTGGTGGAGCATCCCTTGAGTTCTTAGAAGGAAAAGAACTCCCAGGCGTTGCCGCAGCCAACGATAAATAAGAACTGCGCACAACGTAAAAGCTGCGGCAACGCCTTGTTGCACGCAGCCAACGATAAATAGGAAGTGTTCACAGCGTAAAAGCTGCGGCAACGCCTTGTTGCACGCAGCCAACGATAAATAAGAACTGCGCACAGCGTAAAAGCTGCGGCAACGCCTTGTTGCACGCAGCTAACGATAAATAAGAACTGCGCACTCAAGGTACGAAGTGCCTTGCGTTGTCCGCTTGATTACACAATATTGAAAAAAACAAACATATAAAGGAGAACCAATCATGGCAAGAAGAAAGATCGTAGCCGGAAACTGGAAGATGAACATGACTCCAAGTGAGGCTGTAAAGTTAGTAGAAGAGTTAAAGCCATTAGTAAAAAATGATGATGTAGATGTAGTATTCTGCGTACCAGCAATCGATATTGTACCTGTAGTAGAAGCCTGCAAGGGAACAAATATTGCAGTAGGTGCTGAGAATATGTATTTCGAAGAGAAGGGTGCTTACACAGGAGAGATCTCCGCAGCTATGTTATTAGATGCAGGTGTTAAGTATGTGGTTCTCGGACATTCAGAGCGTCGTGACTACTTCAAGGAAGATGATGTATTACTGAATAAGAAAGTAAAGAAGGCTTTTGAAGCAGGTCTTACACCAATCCTTTGCTGTGGTGAGACATTAGAGCAGAGAGAAATGGGAATCACACTTGACTGGATCAGAATGCAGATCAAGTCTGACTTAGCCGGCGTAACAGCAGAGCAGGTTGCTTCCATGGTAATCGCTTACGAGCCAATCTGGGCAATCGGAACAGGTAAGACAGCAACATCTGATCAGGCAGAAGAAGTATGTGCAGCAATCCGTGCATGTATCGCTGAAGTATATGATGATGCAACAGCAGCAGCAGTTCGTATCCAGTACGGCGGATCTGTAAATGCTAAGACAGCACCGGAATTATTCGCAAAAGAGAACATCGACGGTGGATTAGTTGGTGGAGCTTCCTTAAAGGCAGAGTTCGGTGACATTGTAAATTACAAATAAGAAGTCTGAAATAGAAAAGAGCGGATGTATACATGAGTGTGCATCCGCTCTTTTGCATGTAAAGTATCTTGATCAGACATTAATCTTCATAGTGATATTTACAAGAATATATGATAAGGTTTTGACTGTTATCATAATTGTATGTAAGCCTGTGCTCGTCTGTTATTCTTCTGCTACATACCTTTCTATGTTTTAATGGTTCGGGCTTTCCGATTCCTTTTAATAAGCCGTCACGATCGATACTTTTTATAAGATCGTTGATCCGCTTTACCATTTTTTTGTCTTCTTGCTGCCAATCTGTATATTGCTTCCATGCAGTAGGTGTAAATATGATGTTCATGATTCGCAATCCTCTAATTCATTGATTGTCTTTGCGACAAAACCACCCGTTTTAGCTTCTTCTATAGATTTATCCAGCATAGCAAGATATTCAGCATTTCTTTTCGCTTTCATAATCTCGTTATATTCTGTTTCTGACATCATCACAACATTTTCATTTTTGGGTCTTGAAATGATTAATGTCTCACCCTTAAATACTTTGTCACAAAAAGACTTAAAGTTTTCTCTTACATCCATGCTCTTGACTGCTAACATTTTTACACCTCATTTCTGTATCAAAAATCGTATTTTTTTTCGTACTTTTATTATATGCTTTTATTATTTT
This sequence comes from uncultured Lachnospiraceae bacterium, assembly GCA_902782995.1. Classification (GTDB taxonomy): domain Bacteria; phylum Bacillota; class Clostridia; order Lachnospirales; family Lachnospiraceae; genus Roseburia_C. The sequence continues at coordinate 3,608 of CACZPJ010000157.1, forward strand.
ACCGTCAACGGATTTTATTCAAAAAAGAAAATTCATCTTACTTATAGAAACTTTACATCTCATACCTGGATGTGATACGATAACATTATAGAAATTTATACGTGAAGGAGGGCGCGAAGTATTATGCAGCAGAAAATGGGTGGAAGCAGAACGGGAGATTTAAAAGATGCCGTAAAGGGAATCACACAGCCGGATTTTCTGATCATGATTACGAGTGACAAAGAAACATTCCGGGAAAAAGTAGAAGAGTTAGAGGTATTATTTCCACAGGTTCCAAGTATTGCATGTGTAGGTCAGGGGTATTATGGGACGCAGGTGATCGAAGACGGTGTGATCGTGGCTGCCATGGAAGGAGTAAAAGCCATTACCAATGTTTTGACGGATGTGTCAACGATGCCGTTAAGACGTATACAGAGACTGGAAGAAGATGTGCAAAAGATCGGTGGAAATGGAGATAACACAGTCTGTATCGATCTGTGCAGTTCGAATGATGAATGTGTTCTTACGACCATGAATTCCGTTCTTCGAAAGCATAAGATCGAGCTGACCGGTGGAACTGTATGGGAAGGACTGGTCGCTGCAAATGGCGTGGTATATGAGGATGCCAGTGCATATGCACTGGTTCGGAATCTGTCTGGTAAGGTAAAAGTATACAAGGAGAATCTTTATCTTCCGACAGAAACAAAATACATCGTTACAAGAGCGGATGCATCGAAAAATATGTTATATGAATTAGACGGCAGACCGGTTGCGGATGTGTATAAGGAAAAAACACATGTCAGCAGTGACAAGATCGCAGAACAAACCTTTGAAAATCCGTTCGGACGGGTAGTAGGCGATGAGATCTATATTGTTTCGATCAAGGAAGTAATTGAGCAGAAGTATTTTTCCTGTTACCGGAAGATCAGCCGGATGGATGCACTGAATATCTTAGAGCTGGGAGATTATGAGCAGATCATTGATGATACGATCCATTCGATCCAATCGGATTTTCCGAAGGTATCCGGTGTATTTTCAGTAAATTGTATCTTACGATATCTGATGTTTAAGCAGAAGAATTTTGCGGGAACGTATTTTGGCAAAATGGCACAGCTTGGCATGCATGCCGGACTGATCGGATTAGGAGAACATTACAATGGAAACTTTGTCAACCAGACCCTGTCCTGCGTTGTATTTGAGTAGGGAACGGGATTGATAAAGTATTTGAAGATCGTATGAACAGTAAGAGAAAGGTATAAAAGCTATGAAGTTATTTCGGAAAAATGTTCCACAGACGGTGACGGAAAAAGAAGAAACAAGGGATTTACAGGAAGAATTATATCCGATCCTCTATTCCAAGCGATATATGACAGACCGGTTAGAAGAGCTTTCGGAACAGGAGATGAATATTTCAAGAGAGATTCTTAATATTAAGAATTCCTTTGGATCAGCATTAGCCAGCATGGAGAATTTATCCTCAGAGGTTGATACCTTCCATGAGTCGTTTCAGGAAGTGGATCAGGTTGTCGGTCAGTTTGCAGATGTAGAAAGAAAGATCATTGATTCGATCGAGGATGCACAGAAACAGATTCAGGTTTTAAAAACGGATTCTGCCAAGGCGGGAGAGAGTTTTGCAATGATGGATCAGAACTTTTCGATTTTGCAGGAAACCGTCAATGAGATCAAAAATACAACAGGTGGTATCATAGCGGTTGCAAACCAGACGAACCTGTTAGCCCTGAATGCATCCATAGAAGCCGCCAGAGCCGGAGAGCAGGGAAAAGGATTTACCGTAGTAGCAGAACAGGTCGGAAAATTGTCAGACGAGATCAAGAACCTTGTGGAGCAGGTAAATGCTTCTGTCCGGAATGTAGAGGAAAAGACAAATGAATTAAACGAAGCGATGCAGGCTTCCAAGCAGGCATTAGAAGTCAGCCAGACCGGAGTGGATGAAGCAACGGAGACATTTGATAAGGTAAAAGAGGCAACACACGAAGTAGAAACCGTACAGCAGAATGTTTCGGCAGTTCTTACAGAATCACAAAAGGGGATTACGGAAGTCAAAGAATATGTGACACTTTCGAGGAATCAGTATGACAAGATTCTTACGTATATTGAATCGATCGATTCCTGTGATAATAAAAAGAGTGCCATGTTTGAAGATATCCGCAACATGCTGATGCAGATTGAGCCATTGGCAAAAAGTGTACAATAGAATACATATTATGTGAACAGTAAAAAGTGGGCAGAGCCGGTTTCCGGTCTCTGTCCATTTTTTGCCTTTTTACTTAAAATATTTGCCCTGTAAAAATTAAGTAAAAATAAACAAAAAAAGTATTCGTATAGTTTCGGAAAATGACAAATATGAAAATTGCATAAAATTACCACATGGAAATTAGACAAATGGACGAAAAACAAAAAGAATGACAAGCGGCACTTGTTAAATACCACAAATGATCCTATAATAGAGATGTAACGAATTTTCGAAAGTTTTCGTAGAGATTAAAATTGACGAAAAACTTATAGGAAATCACGACGGGGAAGGAATGTAAAAGGAGGAAAAAGAGAGAATGAAAACAAAACTGAAAAAAAGTGTAAAAAATGTTTTGTCATTCATGCTGGCGATTGCGATGGTGATCACATCATTCACATTACCGTCCATGACTGTTAAGGCAGCAGCAAACACAATGAATGTAACTTTACATTTTGACAACACTGGAAAGAATTACGATGCTCCGGCTGTACAGTATTGGGGTGGGACTTCTACAACAGTAACGAATGCCGGTGAGCAAAAGGAAATTGCCGGATGGGGTGTTCAGGGCTGGACAATGGCACAGGAAGAGACAAGTACTTCCTGGAAGATAACATTAAATGGAGATTTAACCGGATTCCAGATACTGGATATGAATAAGCCGGATGGCAATAATGTTATTAAACCATCCGATGATACAATTCTTGCATTACAGCAGTATGCAGAAGAAACAGCAACAGATATTTATGTATTAGATAAAGGGGATGGTTATAAATTCTATTCCGATGCAGCAGGGGCAAATGAAATTCAGCCACCTGCAAGTGCAATCAGCAGTACAGATCTTACCATACATTTTAAAAATGAAAGATCATGGGATACCACATATGCAATGTTAGCAGAAGGTGGAAGCTGGAGTCCGATCAAAGGTATTGAGTTCTGTAAGAAAACAAGCTTTGGTGGAATTATTCAGGATGATGAAAAGAATGCCGGTTGGAAGACTTTTAAAGTCATCAAGGATGGCGACAAGGATGTAAATGGTAACTTTAATGCTGGTGAGTGGGGCGATGAGAAGCAGACAGCTAACTTCAATATCAAGATTACAGCAGAGACAATGGAAGTATGGATTACTTTCAAGGATTCTTCTGTAACATCGGGAGATGATGCAAAGGCAATCGTTGTATCCGATCAGAAACCGGAAGGATGGGTTGATGGTGGCTCTGTCCCGGAGATCCTTGATCCGGATGCCGGAGATACCGGTGTTGA
>CACZPJ010000158.1 GCA_902782995.1 uncultured Lachnospiraceae bacterium
GTTTCTTCGAACGGACTGGTGCTTCCTTGCGGAGCGTCCGGACGATTCGAAGGCAGATAAACAGAATCGTGTATTCAAAATGATCGGTTAAGCAATCGCTTTAACCGATCATTACTTTTTCACCGGGAAGCTGTACCGGTGCTACTTTCTTGCGTTCTGTAAAAGAAAGTGCAAAGGACATGCTGCCTATTCTTCCGCAGAACATCAGAAGGATCACAATCAGTCTTGACGCAGTAGTCAGGGAACGTGTGATTCCGGCTGACATACCGACCGTTCCAATTGCAGAGAACACTTCGAGCATCAGATCTTCTAACAGCAGTTCCGGCTGCATGCAGCTTAATGCGAGAATCGCTGTGACAGCAAGCAGGATACTGATCACGATCACATTACTTGCTTTTTTAATATTCTCATCATCTAATCTTCTTCCAAAGATATTACAGCTTCTGCGTCCACGCAGATTCGACCAGACATACACCAGCATTACCATCAGCGTGACCGTCTTGATTCCACCCGCAGTTGATCCCGGACTTCCGCCAATAAACATCAGCACCATTGTAAATAGCTTCGATGCTGTCGTCAGCCCTCCGATATCTGTCGTATTAAATCCGGCTGTTCTTGCCGTAACAGAGCTGAACATTGCTGCAAAGATTCCCTCACCGGCACTCATTCCCTCCAGCACATTCTGTCGTTCTAACAGATAGTACACGATTGTTCCACCGATCAGAAGGACTGCTGTAGAAGATAAGACCAGCTTCGTATGAAGCGAATATTTTTTCCAGTTCCATTTATTTGCCGCAAGATCCTGCCAGACGAAGAATCCAATACCTCCTACTACGATCAGGATCATAAAAACAGTCGGCACAATCGGATCACTCACATAGCTTACAAAGGAAGAATATGCTCCGCTTTGTGCTCCCATCAGATCAAATCCGGCATTGCAGAATGCGGAAATTGCATGGAATACACTATAATATACGCCTTTTAAAAATCCGTACTGTGGAACAAACCGGATTGCCAGAAGGATCGCACCGGTTCCTTCAAACAGAAGTGTACCCTTTAAAATTCCACGCACCAGCTTCACCATACCACCAAGCTGATTGGCATTCATGCTCTCCTGTAACAGACGTCTGGTACTTAAGCTGATCTTCCTTCGTAAGAACATGGAGAACAAAACGCCCATCGTCACAAAGCCAAGACCGCCCACCTGGATCATCAGTATAATCACAATCTGTCCAAATACTGTCCAGTGCAGCGATGTATCTACCACGACCAGACCTGTCACGCAGGTAGAACTGGTTGCAGTAAAAAGCGCAGTCAGAAAGCCGGTATGCTCTCCCGCTCTTGTTGCCAGTGGCAGTAACAGCAAAAGCGTTCCTGCTAAAATCACAGAAAAGTAGCCAAGTGCAATAATCTGCGTATAGGTCATCTTATCCTTGACTGCCGCCATCACCTTTTTGATTTTCCCAACTGATTCCTGTATTTTCATCTGATCCCCATTTCTGCAATGCTATACTCTGCCCGCTTTATGCCTCTGCCTATTTTCCTCTATATACCAAGCAGCTTCTGCAATTCCTGTGTATCTGCCGCATACTGCGTTGCGCCATGCTCCGCTAGAAACTCACGGTCACGGAAGCCCCATGTTACACTGATACATGGAAGTCCGGCATTTGCCGCTGTCTGTATGTCAACATCCGAATCGCCGACATAGACTGCCTGTCTGCCATCTGCTTCGAGTTCCTCTAACGCCTGATATACCGTATCCGGTGCCGGTTTTTTACGGATGCCCTCACGCTCTCCGATCGCAACCGGAATGAGTCCGTCAAAATAGATCTTCTGTAATTCCTTGACGCCAAAATCTGCCTTGTTCGATACGATCGCGAGCTTAACTCCCTGCTGTTTTAACTGTTCTAACAATTCCACAACTCCCGTATACGGCTTTGTCGTATCATTGCAGTGTACCTTGTAATACTCCTGAAACTTCGCAAATGCTTCCTCAAACCGTGGATTCGCCTCACCGTCCGGTATTGCACGGATCATCAGCTTACGGATTCCGTTTCCGACAAATCTGCGCACCTCATCTAAGGTACGGACCGGCATACCGCACTGCTCTAATGCGTAATTGGTAGCCGCATGCAGATCCTCTAAGGTATTTAATAATGTTCCGTCCAGATCAAAAATAACTGTCTGATATTTCATGTTACATCTCCATTCTACAGACACTCTGCCTGTCTGCATTCCTACTGTTCTCTATTTTTCCACGGATATTCCACAAGCTGTGGGCAATCCCAGAATTCCTTTTCCCCGGCACAGACCGCAAGGCGGTATTGCACGTCCCCCATTATAGCATCTTTTCCCCGGATTTCAAATTCCCGGAAGAAATACTGCGTATCCAGATCCGATGATGCCCAGTCTATCTGTACTTCCGCCCCAAGGGTAAATGCAAAATCCTGCATAGACAGATACATCCCCTGCCCGGTTACCTTTAACACACTCTCCTTTAACGTCCAGTACCGCAAAAA
>CACZPJ010000159.1 GCA_902782995.1 uncultured Lachnospiraceae bacterium
ACTGCTTCTTAATCTCCTTTCAAGTCTGTTTACGCCTGCGGATAAAAGCATAACGAGTACCAGATACATGGCAGCCACACCAAATAACGGGAGGAATGCTTCATATGTCTGGCTTCTGATGATATCTGCGCCCTTGGTAAGATCCATAATGCCGATGTATCCACTGACAGAGGTCTCCTTCAACAGTGTGATAAACTCATTACCAAGTGCCGGCAGGACATTTTTAAATGCCTGTGGGAGAATGATCAGACGCATCGTCTGACCATAATTCAGTCCAAGGCTTCTTCCTGCCTCAAACTGGCCTTCATCTACGGACATGATTCCGGAACGCATGATCTCTGCCACATAAGCAGCGGAATTTAAGCCAAATGCAACCACTGCAACGACGATCTTATTGCTGACCGAAACAAGAATGATATAATACATGATCATAACCTGTACAACGGTAGGTGTACCACGCCATACGGTCAGATAGATCTTACAGATTACATTCAGGATCCGGAAGCCGCCATGCTTGTCGTGTGTAGAACGGATGATGGCTACTAAAAATCCGAGTGCGACACCGATCAATACCGCAAAGATCGAGATGATCACGGTATTGCCCAGTCCCTTTAATATGTAGATATAACGGTTTTCTTCCAAAAAATTCTGTGAAAACGATCTGATAAATTCTCCCAAGGTATTTCCTCCATCACTGATTATTTACTTCTGACGATCATTACCTGACGTGCAGTAGCGTATGTATCTGTAAAATCAATGTTCTTTAATCTGTCTTCTGTTACTGTCATTCCTGCAGCACCAAAATCTGCCTTACCGGACTGTACGGCTGAGATGATAGAATCAAACTCCATATCCTCTACCTTTAACTCATATCCTAACTTATCACAGATTGCCTGTGCAAAGTCTACGTCGATTCCTACGATGTCCTCTCCCTTGTAGAACTCATATGGCTCGAACTGTGCGTTTGTTGCCATAACAAGTGTTCCGTTTGAACGGTCAACATCTGCCGGTGACTCGTATGGTGTCTTACCCTTTGTATCATCACCGATGTAATTCTGGATAATGGAATCTAAGGTTCCGTCTTTTTTCAGTTCCTTGATCGCACCGTTAAATGCATCTGTTAATTCGGTGTTGTCTTTTGCAATACACATTGCATACTCTTCATCCGCAAAAGCCTCATCTAAGATCTTTAAGTCATCGTTCTTCTCAACGAATGCCTCTGCCGGCTGCTCATCAATGATTACACAGTCTGCTTTTCCCTGCTTTAATGCCTGGACTGCATCCGCGCCCTTGTTATAACGCTCTACAACGGTCTTAGCTGTGCTCTTGCCCTCTGTGCTGTCTGCTGAGTTCTGCTCGTCTGCATAATCAGATGCATAAATATCACCTGTTGTTCCAAGCTGTACACCAATGGTCTTGCCGGCAAGATCATCTACTGAAAATACGGTGTTGTCTGCTACGCCGCCGCATCCTGCAACGGATAATGTCATTGCTGCTGCAAGCGAAAGTGCTGCAAATTTTTTCATTCTTTTCATAATTTTCCTCATTTCTACGCACGCTTTTGTATCTTACAGACTCATGCTGCATGCGCGCTGTCAAAAGTCTGCCTGTATTCTGCTGTCTGTCACAGCAAAAGTTATCCCAGCCATAACCAGACATTGCAAGGATTATAGCACATTTTTTTCACAACCTCAAGTTCTGCATGTATAAATATGCACACTATGATACATGTATCCAACCAGAAATGCGCATGTATTATTTGCATATTACAATCATCAATGTTATATTGTAAGTATCACTGAAAAGAAATGAGGTTATCATTATGAAAAAAGTCGGACGTATTTTATTTTGTTTTGTACCTTTTTTACTTACCGTCGGAATCCAGATCTTAATCAGTGTTCCGTTTATCGGGATCGGAACTGCATATGCGATCTGTACCGCAGACGGCAGTCTCTCCATCTATGATCTGTACGACTCCCTGATGAACATCCTGACAAGAAGTACCTTTAACACCTGGCTGTCTGCTACCTATGGTCTGTCCGCGCTGATCGTATTTTCCTTCTGGTATCAGAAGCGTTTTCATGCAGCGGATGTCAAAAAGATCAAGACCTTTTTCAATCCGGTGATCGTGCTTGCGATCGTCCTTATCACCATCGGACTCCAGTATTTTATCAGCTACGTTGCGAACTTTACCGCGCTGCTGTTCCCGGACTGGTTAAAGGCTTATGAGAATCTGTTAAATGTCGTGGACATGTCACATGTCACACCGGTACTTGCCATCTATGCGGTCTTTATCGCCCCTGTTGCAGAGGAAATGACGTTCCGCGGGGTAACCTTAAGCTATGCCAAGCGTGAGATGCCTTTCTGGGCTGCCAATATCTTACAGGCTCTGTTATTCGGTATCTTCCATATGAACCCGCTTCAGGGTGTCTACGCCTTTGTCATCGGACTGTTCCTCGGCTATGTATGTCACAAGGGTGGAAGCATCTTCTTATCGATCCTGCTTCATGCACTCTTTAACCTCTGGGGCACTTTTGTATCGGATAACTTTATGTATGGTGTCAACCAGCCATTCTTCTTTGTCTTCTGGTTTGTACTTTCCCTTGTTCTGCTTGTAGTTGGTTTCCTTCTTTTCCACAAAGGAATCGTAAAACGCGATCAGGGGGTTCATAAATCAGAAATATCTTCCGATATATAGAGTGCAGGTGATATTCAGGCCAAATATTACCGCAAAAT
>CACZPJ010000160.1 GCA_902782995.1 uncultured Lachnospiraceae bacterium
AACTAGATAACCCACTATTGACTTCTTCAAGGGTCTCGGTTATGATAATTAAAAAATAAACAGATGACACATAATTACCGCCGGGTAAATATGAAACGTCATAATTTCTATCGTTAGGCCTTTGAAGATAGGAATTATGGCGTTTTTTGTTTTTTAGAATATGTTGGAAATATGTAAGAAAAAAGATAGTTTTATGGATGGAATTGTCAGATTTTACAATCAAATATGGAGTTGCGACTTATGGAGAATCTTAGATTTTCTTAATGTTCTGTATAGAAGGCAGCAATGCAGCGACAGGACGTCGCTGCAAGCAAAAAACTAAGACATGGATGTCGGTTTTTTTGCGGTTGCGGGAAGAAAAAATTATTTGGCAGAACATTTAGAAAATGTTAGATTCGGAATTCGGAGCAAGGAAATATTTGTTGTAAAATTTGACTTGTGCATTAAAAAATTATCTTTTTATGATCCATTTTTCCAAACAAATTATGCGCTATAGTCCCCGGCGGCATGTGGAGGAGGGGCTTATCTATAAAACAGTGATAAAAGAATTCCTACAGTATGCCGCACTCAATGTACTTGGTATGCTGGGCGTATCCTGCTACATACTGGCAGATACGTTTTTTATTGCAGGCGGGCTTGGCAGCAATGGGCTGACCGCACTCAATCTTGCACTTCCCATCTATAATCTGCTCAAGGGATGCGGTATGATGCTTGGAATCGGAAGTGCCGTGAAGTATTCGATCTACCGGGAACAGGGGAAAGAGGAGCAGTCGCGCCGGCTCTATGGGACAACGATCCTTACAGCAGCCCTGCTTGGAATCGTATTTCTGCTTGCAGGCGCATTTTGCGCAGAAGAGATTGCCGGACTGCTTGGTGCAGATGATGCGGTTATGGATATGACAGCTACCTATCTTCGGATGATGCTTCTTTTTGCACCGGCATTTCTGTTAAATGATATCGGAGTCAGCTATGTCCGTAATGACGGGAATCCGCATCTTGCAATGGCAGCCATGATAACGAGCAGCTTTGCGAACATCGTGCTGGATTACATTTTTATTTTTCCGATGCAGCTTGGCATGTGGGGAGCGATCTTTGCAACCTGTCTGGCTCCATGTATCAGCATTGCGATGCTGCTTTTTCACTGTATAGGAAAACGCGCCCGCCCGGATGTGAAAGGATTTCATATTTCGATGTTAAAGGAAGTAGGGAAGCTGGGCTTCTCCTCCTTTGTGACCGAGCTTTCTTCCGGGATCGTGATTATTGTATTTAATATGATCCTGCTTCACATCCGCGGGAATCTTGCCATTGCCGCATATGGTGTGATCGCAAATATCTCGCTTGTAGTCATGGCTGTGTTTACCGGAGTCGCACAGGGTATGCAGCCGGTGGTGAGCCGGTTGTATGGCAGGGGAGATGCCGTGGGCAGGAAAAAGGTGCTGTATTGCGCTTGTCTGGTGGTTTTAGGACTTGCAGCTATGGTCTATCTGTTGCTGTGGTCAAAGAATCAGGAGATTATCGCGCTGTTTAATTCGGGGCAGGATACGGAACTGGCAGCGATCGCATCGGTCGGAATGAAGATCTATTTTGTGGCTGCACCGTTTGCAGCAATCAATATTGTGTGTGCGATGTATTTTGCAGCAGTCGAGCGCGCCCTCCCGGCACAGGTAATCTCGCTGTTACGCGGGTGTCTTTTGATCATTCCGGCAGCTTTTCTGCTCGCCGGGCTGTTTGGAATGACGGGTGTCTGGTTATCCTTTCCAGCAACAGAGGGCATCGTGATGCTGGTCGGAATCGTGATGTATGTTACGATGGAAAAGTGCAAAGGCAGTATGAAAAAAGAAAGGTAAGGTTATTAGAATGTTTCGAAAAATGAGAAGAACAAGACAGGAGTTATCAAAGGAAGAATGTGAAAAGATACTGACAACCGCAACCTCCGGGGTACTTGCAGTTGCAGGGGATGACGGTTATCCGTATGCTGTGCCGCTCAGTTATCTTTACGAAGATGGGAAGATCTATTTTCACGTAGCAAAAAGCGGCCATAAGATCGATGCGATTACCCGCGACAATAAGGTATCCTTCTGTGTGATCGGACAGGATCTTGTGATCCCGGAAAAATTCACGACGTATTACCGCAGTGTGATCGCTTTTGGCAGGGCGAGGATCTTAACGGATGATACAGAGCGGATGGAGGCACTGACAAAGCTTGCGATCCGTTATTCACCGGATGACGAGGAAGGAAGAAACAAGGAGATCGAAAGGGATTTTGCCAATGTCTGCATGATTGAAATTACGGTTGATCATATGACAGGAAAAGAGTCAAAATACCTTGCAGCGGAAAGGGAAAAGTCCTTAGAGGAAGGATAAGACAGAGGATTGGGCAAATATTGATAAAACTTTAACGTTTGAGGAAAAATCTTCATCATATTTTCCGATTGATTTCTGAATCAGAATTGAGTATACTTTTGAATTGAAAGTGAAGGAAGGATCTATAGCGGGCTCGACCTTCGCGTGAGATAAGACACCCTATGCTGCACATGCAGCAGGTAATCATAACACTATTAAGAAAAGAGGTAAAAAAAATGGCATCTATCGATTTAAGTAAGTATGGCATTACCGGAGCAACAGAAGTCGTATACAACCCTTCTTATGAATTATTATTCGAGGAAGAGACTAAGGCTGGTCTGGAGGGATACGAGGTTGGTAAGGAAACTGAGCTTGGCGCAGTTAACGTTATGACAGGTATCTACACAGGACGTTCTCCAAAAGACAAATATATCGTTATGGATGAGAACTCCAAAGATACAGTTTGGTGGACATCTGATGAGTACGCAAACGACAACCACCCAATGACTCAGGAGACATGGGAAGTTGTTAAGGATCTTGCAAAGAAAGAGCTTTCTAACAAGAGATTATTTGTTGTAGATGCTTTCTGTGGAGCAAATGCTGATACACGTATGGCAGTTCGTTTCATCGTTGAGGTTGCTTGGCAGGCACATTTCGTAAAGAACATGTTCATCCAGCCAACAGAGGAAGAACTTGCTAACTTCGAGCCAAACTTCGTAGTATACAATGCTTCTAAGGCAAAGGTTGAGAACTACAAAGAGTTAGGATTAAACTCTGAGACATGTGTAGCATTCAACATCACAAGCCGTGAGCAGGTTATCGTTAATACATGGTACGGCGGAGAGATGAAGAAGGGTATGTTCTCTATGATGAACTACTACTTACCATTAAAGGGAATCGCTTCCATGCACTGTTCTGCAAACGCTGATATGAACGGCGAGAACACAGCAATCTTCTTCGGACTTTCCGGAACAGGTAAGACTACATTATCTACAGATCCTAAGCGTCTCTTAATCGGTGATGACGAGCACGGATGGGATGACAACGGCGTATTCAACTTCGAAGGTGGATGCTACGCTAAGGTTATCGACTTAGATGCTGAGTCTGAGCCGGATATCTACAACGCAATCACAAGAGATGCACTTCTTGAGAACGTAACTGTAGATGCAAATGGTAAGATCGACTTTACAGATAAGAGCGTTACAGAGAATACTCGTGTGTCTTACCCAATCAACCACATCAAGAACATTGTTAAGCCAATTTCTTCTGCTCCGGCAGCTAAGAACGTAATCTTCTTATCCGCTGATGCATTTGGAGTACTTCCTCCAGTATCTATCTTAACAAAAGAGCAGACACAGTACTACTTCTTATCAGGATTCACAGCTAAGCTTGCTGGTACAGAGAGAGGTATCACAGAGCCGACACCTACTTTCTCCGCATGTTTCGGACAGGCATTCTTAGAGTTACATCCTACAAAGTATGCAGAAGAGCTTGTTAAGAAGATGGAAGTAAGTGGAGCAAAGGCTTACTTAGTAAATACAGGATGGAACGGAACAGGAAAACGTATCTCCATCAAGGATACACGTGGAATCATCGATGCAATCTTAAGCGGAGACATCAACAAAGCTCCTACTAAGACCATCCCAATGTTCAACTTCGAAGTTCCTACAGAGCTTCCGGGTGTTGATCCTGCAATCCTTGACCCACGTGACACATATGCAGATGCTTCTGAGTGGGAGAAGAAAGCAGTTGACTTAGCAGACAGATTTACAAAGAACTTTGTAAAATACACAGGAAACGATGCTGGTAAGGCATTAGTTGCTGCTGGTCCTCAGAAATAATTGCTTTTCGCAGAGTAGAGACAGAGATTACAAGACAGGTGCGATAGAAATATCGCACCTGTTTTTGGTTTACAGGAGAGACATGATGAAGACCTATCTTGCACCCTTAGAGGGAATAACCGGATATATTTACCGGAATGCATACCATACCTTTTTCCCGGATTTCGATAAATATTTTCTTCCGTTTATCGCACCGCACGAGAAACGCTGCTTTAATGCGAAAGAGAAAAATGATCTGCTGCCGGAGCATAATGAGGGCATGCATGCCGTGCCGCAGGTGCTGACGAACCGTGCAGCAGACTTTATCCAGATCGCAGAGAAGATCGCAGACTTCGGTTATGAAGAGATCAACTTAAATCTTGGCTGTCCGTCCGGGACGGTCGCGGCAAAGGGCAGAGGAAGCGGATTTTTAGCCCATCCGAAAGAGTTAGACCGGTTTTTGGATGAGATATTTTCAAAGACAAAGCTTGCAATTTCAATCAAGACAAGAGTCGGAAAGGATTCTTATGAGGAATGGCAGAACCTGTTGGAGATCTTTTTGCAGTACCCGGTGAAGGAGCTGATCGTTCATCCAAGGATACAGAAGGATTTCTATAAGAATACTCCGCACATGGAAAGCTTTGCATATGCAGTGGATTACTGTGAGAAAAAGGGGTATCCGGATCTCTGTTATAATGGAGATCTTGTTACCACAGAGGATATTGCAGCATTCCGTCAGGCTTACCCGGGGGTGGATGCCATTATGTTTGGCAGAGGAATCATCCGTAATCCGGGACTCTATGGGGAGATGCTTGGCAGTCCTGCCGTGGATAAAAAGACCTTACAGAGCTTCCACGATAAGCTGTATGCGGATTATACCGAGGAATTTTCCGGTGACCGGAATGTGCTTTTTAAAATGAAGGAGATCTGGTCTTATATGATCGACCTCTTTGTGGATGATAAAAAGTATGGGAAGAAGATCCGCAAGTCACAGCATGCAGCGGAGTACGAAAGTGTGGTACGGATGTTGTTTGCGGATGCCAGATTAAAGACTAAGATCGAATAAAGGAGGAACAGCATGGAGCAGTATCGTGTGACGATCAAGGATATTGCACAGGAACTGGGCTTAAGTACAGCGACGGTTTCGAACGTCATACATGGGAAAACGAAAAAAATATCGGACCGGACAGTGGAAAGAGTACAGCAGAAGTTAGAGGAGAGTGGATATATTCCAAATATGGCGGCGGTACTGCTGGCACAGAACTCATCGAAGATCGTCTGTGTCGTGTTATCGGATGACATGCGTTATGATGGAAGGATGATCGAAGATCCGTTTGTCAGCGGCATGCTGAATTACTTATCGAAGGAGCTTCGGAGCAAGGGGTATTTTATGATGTTAAGGGAAGAGCCCAAGATCGATCAGATCATCCGTTATGCATCTATGTGGAATATGGCGGGACTGATCCTGATCGGTTATTGTTCGGTCGATTATGAAAGACTGCGTGCAAAAATGCATATTCCGTTTGTTGTCGTGGATGCATACCGTAACGATATGCATCATTATTCGGATGTCGGGATCGATAATATCCAGGGTGGTTATCTGGCGGGACGTTATCTGCTCTCAAAGGGTCATACGAAGATCATGTATCTGTCCGATAATGACGAGGACTGCGATCACTTCCGGTATGTGGGTCTGACACAGGCATTTGAAGAGGCGGGTATTACGACAGATTATTCAAATTTTAAGCGTATCAATGTCGTACGTGAAAAGCGTGAAAAAGATTATGCGGATATTGTTGCCACGCTTTCTTCCTATACGGCAGCATTTACGTCTTCCGATATGTATGCGATCGAGTTCATGGGGTATCTGCACAGACAGGGCATTCAGGTTGGAAGAGATTTCTCACTGATCGGTTTTGATGATATTCCGATGGCATCCTATGTCAGCCCGGGACTTACGACGATCGCACAGGACTTAAAAGAGCGGTCGAAGGCAGCCGTGGATCTCTTGCAGGAACTGATCGATGGAAAGCCGGAGGGCAGACAGATCATGCTGCCGGTGCATCTGGTAGAGCGTGAGAGCGTGGTGGATATATCTTAATAAAATTTTAAATTGACAAAATACACCAACTGTATTACTGTGATAGTACAAAGATAAATGAACGTGCAAAAGTGATTCAGTGAATATTGATTCAGTGAATATTGATTCAGTGAATCAATATTCACTGCATATCCATGCACAGAAAAGAGGGGTTTTATGTATGAGAAGTTAAACAGGAAGTCACTGTACTGCATGTATGTGACGGCAGCGATCGAATTTGTGGTTACTGCAATCCTTTTTGCGGTTGTGGGGTATCTTCTGTTACATGGCATGTTATGGGGTGGAAAGTCAGCGGATATTGTAGGAACGATTCTTTATATCCTGATCCCGGTCGATCTGATCTTTGATCTGGTCGCTCCGCGTATCCGCTATCAGAGATACCGTTACCGGATCACACCGGAGGAGATCGATATCCGGGAGGGCTTACTTGTGATCCGCAGGGAGCTGGTTCCGATTGAACGGTTACATAAGATTGAAGTAACGGCAGGGCCGCTTGACCGTATGTTTGGACTGGCAAAGGTAGGTGTCACGACTGCCGGTGGTGATGTCACGATCCGGTTTCTGGAGAATGAGAAGGCGGATCTGATCGCAGAGAGCTTAAAGCGTAAGATCAACGAGATCGTACTTGAAGAGAAGACACAGATGGCAGATAAGAGCGGAGGAAACGCAGATGGAGCAGAATAGATTTCGCTGTCATATCAGTATTGTGTTTGAAAAGATCTGGGCAGTCGTTGCATTTTTGCTGCTTACGATCATCAACAATATCAAGGATGTGATCAAGAGCATATCAGACCTTAACCGATTAAAAGCGGATGGTATGAATCTGTATGCGGGACTGGGACTGGTGCTGCTTGCACTGGTTCTGTATGTGGGAATTTACCTGATCCGCTGGGCAAAGACCTGGATCATGTTTGAGGATGAAAGTATTGTGATCGAGCGTAATACCTTAAACCGCAAGGTCAATACGATCGGTATGAAAAATATTTCCAATGTGAATCTCGAACAGAACCTCTTCCAGCGTCTGATCCATGTCTATCAGGTGAAGTTAGATACCAACAGTGCTTCGACGGCGGATACAACGGATGTCAGCATTGTCTTAGGAGAGAAGCAGGCAAGAGCCTTCCAGAAGCGGATTTTAGAACATATTGACGGGGGAAGCGGATATGCGCAGACACCGGAAACAGAGGGAGATGCGAAGCTGTCAGATGTGTCCGGACAGTCTAAAACAGGTGCTTACCGGCAGATCACATACAGAGGAAAGGATGTTATCGCACACTGTCTGTATACACTTAGTATCTTCTGGCTGATCGCAGCGATCGTATCGATCGGTGGCGGCATCTATTTTCTGATCAACAGCTTTTCAGAGAAAGGGAGCATTTTAGAAGCTTTTGGAGGCTTTCTGGCGATCTGGGCATTCGCCGCAGCGGCAGTATGGAAGCTGATCGGGAATTATTTTAAGTTATATGGTTTTTCGGCAAAGAGAGCAGGCGATAAGATCTATCTGTCCTATGGGCTGTTGAAAAAAAGAGAATATATGATCCAGGTCAACAAGATCAATTCCGTGATCGTGTGTCAGAATATGGTGGCAAGGCTTTTAAAGCGTCAGTATGTGGAGCTGGTCTGTGTCGGATTAGGCGATGAACAGGACGAGGGCGCACAGATCATGCTGGCATGTAAGAAGGAAGAAATGTTACAGCATATGCAGACCTTACTGCCGGAGTACATGGAGGAATTAAAAGCACCGTTAAAACGCCAGAAGAAGTGCAGCATACTCTGCAAGCTCCCATCGTATCTGATCTGGCTTGGAATCTACGCCGCAGCCTTTGGAGTTGTCTATGCATGGAAGCCGCAGTATCTGCGCTGGGAGCTTCTTGGACTTATGGCAGTATGTATCTGGAATGTGATATGTGAGATCTTAAGATATTATACGGTCGGGATATCCTGCAGCACCGGCGCGGATGATACCGGTTGTACGGGCGGGATTTCGATTGCAAGTGGAACGTTTGAAAAAAGAGTCGTTTATATCCGTTATGATAAGTTGCAGATCTTAAAGCAGTCACAGGGACCGATCTATCGCAGGTTTGGGCTGTATAAGGGCGAGGTTCATATTCTTGCGGCTGCATTAAACAGTGTGTTTGAAACCGGAGCGTATCCGGCAGAAGTGTTTGAGACGATCCATCAGGGGATGCTTGCAAGCAGGGCGAACCAGATCTGATCAATGCATATCGTAGTCTGAAAAGGAGAGAAATTGGACGTGGAGCAGGAAATGGTAGTCAGAGACGAATATTTTTGTGGAATACTGGAGGAATTGATACAGGAGTCAAGACTTCTTATGTCGAAGGAATTTATCCAGCATGGGTGTACTTCTGTCTATGCACACAGCGTGCAGGTGGCATACGAAAGCTATCTGTATGCAAAAAGAAAGAACTTAAAGGTGGATTACCGGCAGTTGATCCGTGGTGCGCTGTTACATGATTATTTTTTATATGACTGGCATAACCAGTTGACACCGCATCATCTGCATGGATTTTTCCATCCGGGCATTGCACTGCGCAATGCCAGTGAGGATCTTGTGTTAACAGCGATCGAACGGGATATTATCCGTAGGCATATGTTTCCGCTGACGATCATTCCACCGCGTTATACCGAAAGCTGGATCGTCTGCTGGATCGATAAGTGCTGTTCGATGCGGGAGACGATATTCCGGCGTAAGGCAAGCCGGATGTCTGTATCGTAGACTCATAGCATACATCAGAAGGGGAGGCTTATGTTTTGATACAGATCATTCATTTTTTTAGTTCAGTTGCACATAACTTTTTTTATCAGAGCAGGATCTATTTTTTGTGGTTTGTGATCTATGGATTTATCGGCTGGTTTTATGAGACAACGATCTGCTCGCAGGTCAAGTATCATAAGTTCATTAACCGTGGCTACTTAAAGGGACCGATCTGTCCGATCTATGGAGCTGGAGCGGTATTAAACTACCTGTTGCTGGGGAGAATCGGGAGTACACCGGGAATCTTTTTTTCGGCAATGTTTGTATCCGGAGTGGTAGAGTATCTGACCTCTTATGTGATGGAGCGTGCCTTCCATCAGAGATGGTGGGATTATACGAGATACCGGTTTAACCTGCATGGAAGGATCTGTCTGTATGGCTGTGTGATCTTCGGAGCGGCAAATGTCGTCATACTAAAGGTATTTCATCCGGTGATCATGGCTATGACGGCACAGATCCCGGACCGGAAGCTGACACAGGTAACGATCTTTTTGTATCTGTTGTTTTTGATCGATGTGATCTATACGACCGTACATATGGAAACAGTCAATGAACGCATCCGCAACTGGTCAGTCAGGCTGGAGCAGAAGCGTGTATATCTGTTAGAGAAGAAGGCGGAGTATCATCTGATCCGGTTTCGGAAGGAAGATTGCAGAGAACTTGTAGCACGGATCAGGGAAAGAATGGGAAGGTAGTGTGAGAAGAATGAGTGGAAAGTATAAAATGATAGCAGTCGATATGGATGGCACGCTGCTAAAATCGGATAAGACGATCCATGCGGACAGTGTGCGTGATATTCAGGCAGCCACCGATCAGGGGATTCAGGTTGTGTACTGTTCCGGGCGGGCATTGGCAGAATTACGGCCATATTTTCCCGTTCTTCCGATGGTAAGATATGCAGTCTGCTATAGTGGCGCGACCGTATATGACTGTATTGACAGAAAGTGCATCTACCGGTCAGGGATTGCGCAGGCAGATGCGGAAAAAATTGTCCGGACAGCTAAAAAATATCAGGCAATGGTTCATTTTTTGACAGAAGAGGAATCCATTGTTTCGGCTGATGATATTACCCATATGAATGATTTTCATATGGGTGTCTACCAGAAGCTGTACCTCGATGTGGCAAAGCAGGTGCATGACATGGAAGAAGAGGGAAAGCTGCATGTTTCCATTCCAAAGATCAATATCTACTTCCGGTCGGACGAGGACCGGAAAAAGGGCTATGAGGAGTTAAAGCAGCTTCCGCTGACCTTTGCATTCGCAGAGAGGACATCCTTAGAGATGACAGGCACAGGTGTCAGCAAGGCATCGGGACTGATGCAGCTTGCTTCCTTTCTGGGACTGTCCTTAGAGCAGACAGCCGGTATCGGTGATGCAGATAACGACAGGGAGATGTTAAGCAACGTCGGATTCCCGGTTGCGATGGAGAATGCAGACGATAAGATCAAGGCTCTTTGTAAGTATGTGACGAAGGATAATGACCATAATGGTGTGGGAGCTGCGATCCGTTATCTGATGGAACAGACAATTTAAGATAGGAAAAAATGAGCTGGCTGTCCTTAGAGGACGGTCAGCTCATTTAAGAATTGTTCGAATAACACGCCTTCCTGTGTCGGAACGGATGCTTCATCGGAAGCAAGCGTGCAGTGTGCGATAAAGTTCGATGCAGTCTGTACGGCATCCTGTAATTCATATTCCCGCATGATAAGTGCAGATACAATACTGGCGAAAATATCTCCGGTTCCGGGTCTTGATGATCCTGAGACCGGCGTACTTACGGTCGTATGCGTACCATTTGCAGAGCGGATATGATTGTGGAAAAACTCTGCATCACAGATACCGGTAATGACAACCCGCGAAGGTCCCATAGCCGCAATTTTATCTGCAAGCTCGGTAAGCTCTTCAAAAGACCACAGCCCCTCGTGATATGGGGTATCTGTCAAAAGACAGGCTTCAGTAAGGTTCGGGGTAACCAGATCCGCCTGATGGATAAAACGCTTCATCTGGTTGCAGAAGTCTGTGGTAATGGACGAATAAGCGGATCCGTGATCGCCCATGACCGGATCAATGATGATCACCGGTCTGTGGGAAGCATCCGCAGTCAGGTGATTTTTGATATATTCATCCATGATATGCATCTGCATAAGTGACCCAAAGTAGCCGCAATAGATTCCATCGAAGTCCTTCGCGATCTGGTCAAGCTGGTTGAGATAATCGGTCATATATACGGTCAGATCCTTCTTATAGTAAGAAGGAAAGCCCGTATGGTTGCTGAAAACAGAAGTAGGTACAGGGATGCCCTGTACCTTACATGCGCTGATGACCGGAAGGGCAACTGCAATCGAGCAGCGTCCAAAGCCAGTCATGTCATTTACAATTAATAATTTCTTTGGAATAACTCCCATCGTTTATCGTTCCTTTTTCCCAATAGTGAACAGCATACCGGACTTTTGCAGTGCCGGACGCAGTGCCATATATATAATAACAGAAACTATAACAGAAAGTACAGCATTAATACTTGTTGCCGTAATATTCCATGCAAGTGTTACTTCTGCTGCCGGTTTTCCGATGATGATTCTCTTATAGAAGTAACCGAAAAGCGGATCGAAGATCACGTTAAAGAGCATTCCGCCGATGGCAGCAAGCAGTGTCCATTTGAAAACATGCTTCTTGTCAGTAGATGTAGAGATCTTACCAAACTTATGTGCGATCAGTCCTGTGATCAGTCCGATACAGAACTTTAAGATAAAGGTTTTTGGTGCATAGATCACGTAGACCGGATCAAATAAGTCACCGATCGTCATACCGATTGCTCCGCCAAGTCCACCGTAAACGCTTCCAAGTAACAGTGCGCCAAGGACGCAGACTGCATTACCAAGATGCAGGGAAGTTGCATCGCCACCCGGTAAAGTGATCTTTATCTGTAAAAAGGTAAAGACAACATAGGAAAGTGCTGCCATTAAGGCTGTGGTTGTAAGTTTATAGATTCTTTCGTTTTTCATAAGTGCCTCCATTGTTAAGCTATATTTCTTAACTACCTATATTAATATAAAATGGAGTTGATAAAACAGCCAGTTTCGTAAAAAAAGTACATACCAGTTGCGTTTAGATCCAGCCACCGTCTAAGCGGATGATCTGACCGGTCAGGTAGGAACTCGATGTGGCAAGTGACAGTGCAAGGTCAGCAACCTCCTGTGGAGTTCCGTAACGTCCACAAGGAATCTCTTCCTCTAAGGCATGGCGTTCCTCTTCGGAAAAGCAGCTATTCATTGCCGTATCAATCGTACCGCATGCAATCGCATTGACCGGAATATTGCTGGGTGCAAGCTCCTTTGCGAGTGCCATCGTAAAGGAATTGACTGCACCCTTGGTCGCGGAATAGGCAGCCTCACAGGATGCACCGACGACACCCCATACAGAAGAGATATTGATGATCCTGCCACTTTTCTGATGGATCATATAAGGGATTGCTTCTCTGCTGCAATAAAAGACAGAGGAGAGGTTCGTGTTTAAGATCTGCTGCCACTGCGCATCTGTCATATCGTGTAACAGTCCGATGTGGGAGATGCCGGCATTATTGATCAGGACATCGATGCCGCCGAACCGGTCGTTTGCCTCTTCAAACATCTGACGGATAAAGGAAGGGGAGCTGACATCTCCGATACAGGTCAGACAGTTACAGCCATATGTTTTTTCGAGAGAAGTGGCATAGGCAGTTAGTTCATTGACAGAACTGTGGCAGTTTAAGACAAGCTGATACTGTTCCTTTGCAAATGCATCTGCGATTGCTCTTCCGATTCCGCGGGATGCGCCGGTGATCAGGACGGTCTTTGTATTCTGATTTTCCATAGGTATTCTCCTGTTGTTTCTATATATAATGTATATAGCATTATTGTAGTATACTTTGCATTCCGGTGCAAATGATAATAAAAGATGATGTGTGCGTGAAAGTGATTATAAATTGTGCGAAAAAGTCGACAAAAATGTACAAGTTGTACAAAAAAGCTTGTGTAATGGAGCAAATATGGTATAATAAAAACATGATAGCAGTCTGTATCAAATAAACGGAAAAAGGGGTTGGACATCATGCGTATAACAATTAGTGGAAGAAACATCGAATTGACAGACGGCCTGAAGGCAGCAGTAGAAGAGAAGATCGGTAAGCTGGAGAAGTATTTTACTCCGGAGACAGAAGCTCACGTAACCTTAAGTGTTGAGAAGGAGCGACAGAAGATAGAGGTTACCATTCCTGTAAAGGGCAATATTATCCGTTCGGAGCAGGTAAGCAATGATATGTATGTTTCGATTGATCTGGTAGAAGAGATTATCGAGAGACAGTTGAAGAAATATAAGAACAAGATTATTACCCAGCAGCAGAGCGCAAGTAACTTCCGTAAGGAATTTATTGAGAAAGAGATTGACAGTGATGATGAGATAAGAATCATCCGTACCAAGAAGTTTGATATGAAGCCAATGTATCCGGAAGATGCATGTGTGCAGATGGAACTTTTAGGACATGACTTCTTTGTATTTGTGAATGCGGAATCGGATGAAGTGAATGTAGTTTACAAGAGAAAAGGCAATACATATGGATTGATCGAGCCGGAGTTTTAAGCGTTCTCATGGATAGAGAAGCCGGAAAACGGCACTTCTGATGTAAGCTGAATCATTAGCAGAATAACTAAAAGGCAATGCTTCAATATGGCGATAGTACATAATAGAAGCATTGCCTTTTCTATGCTATAATAGCTCCGTGGTTCGTAGATATGGGCTATCAAGGGAGAGAGTACAAAAGAGAAAAGGTGGAGGATTATGGGAAATTATGGCAGTTTATTTAATTGGAAATTATCTGCATGAGGCGCGCAGAAGGCGGAAGCTGACGCAGGAAGAACTGACCGACGGGATCTGTTCCCCGGGAACGCTGTCACGGATCGAACGTCACAGTCAGGCACCGTCACTTGGAACCTGCAAGGCACTTATGGAACGCCTCGGAGAGGCAACACACCATTTTTATCTATTGACAGATGCAAAGGAACTGCACTGTTATCAAAAAAGCCGGAAAATACTTCGTCTGCTGGCAAATAATCAAACAAAAAAAGCACAACAGTTATATCAAAGATCACTTTATCAGGTGGAACATAAAAATGTATCGGATGAACAGCTCGCAAGCTATATAGAAGCAGTCTGTGATATACGGGCAGGAAAAGAGCCGGGGAAGGCTTATCAGACCTTGCAGCTTGCACTTCAGATGACAATGCCTGACTGGAACATACCGGATGAAGAAGCGTCTCATTTTCTGACCACACAGGAAATGCTATTGCTAAATGGGATCGCAGTCCAGAAAAGAAAGCAGGGCAGGGGAAAGGAAGCGTCTGAAATATTAGAAGGCCTAAGAAGTTATATTGAACAGTATCTGTGTGACGAAGAAGAAAGGCTTTGCTGGTATCCGGTGGTTCTATGTAATATTGCCGTTGGACTGAATGAGGCGATGCAGCATGAAGAGGCGTGTAAATTGTGTAAAAGTGCGATCAAATCCTGCATTGATGGTGGAAAACTGCTGCCGCTTCCTTATCTGCTGCATCAGAAAGCACACGCACTACATGCACTTGGAAAAGAGAAAGAAGCAGACCATATCCGCAGGCAGGAGGAGGTCTTAAGGGAGATCCTGCACTACGAAAAAAGCCAGCTTGCAGAAGAAATCCTGATTGCGATCTAGGCAGATGCAACGCATATTTTGCAATATAAAACGCATATTTTGCAATACAACATCCCTTGTCATAAAAATGAAATTGTTATACTATGTAAAGGAAGAGAGGTAAGCATATGGATATTGTAGTTTTAGCAGGAGGACTTTCAACAGAAAGAGATGTGTCCTTTACAACAGGAGATATGGTATGTAAGGCATTGAAGAAGAATGGACATCGTGTCATTTTACTCGATGTATTTATGGGATATGGTGAAGAAGAACAGGATGTGACCGGGATCTTTGACCGGGCAGAGGAAGTCAGCTTAAAGGTTACGAAGATCTCAGAGCAGGCACCGGATCTGGAAAAAGTAAAAAAGAGCAGAAAGGATCAGTCGGACTGCTTCTTTGGACCAAATGTCATTGCCATGTGCCGTATGGCAGATATTGTATTTATGGCACTGCATGGAGAGAATGGAGAGAACGGTAAGGTACAGGCAGCATTTGATCTGTTTGGCATCCGTTATACCGGAAGCGGCTACTTAAGCAGTGCGATCGCCATGGATAAGGGCATGACGAAGCAGTTTTTAAGAGCAGGTCAGATTCCGACTCCGAATGCGATCACAATGAACCGCGCATCACGCGGGGATTTTGCAAGTATCGGCTTAAAGTTCCCATGTGTCGTAAAGCCGTGCTGTGGTGGATCGAGCATCGGTGTGTCGATCGTGAGCACATCCGAAGAATATGAGAAGGCATTAGATGAAGCCTTCCGCTGGGAAGAAAATGTCATCATTGAGGATTATATCAAGGGAAGAGAGTTCTCGATCAGTGTGGTAGAAGGGAAGGCATATCCGATCATCGAGATCGCACCGATCGAAGGCTTTTATGATTATAAGAACAAGTATAAGGCAGGAAGCACCGTAGAGACCTGTCCGGCAGCTTTACCGGAGGAGATCACAAAGCAGATGCAGCATTATGCAGAGCGTGTCGCAGAGGTATTAGGCTTAGATACCTATTCCCGCTCGGACTTCCTCTTATCTGAGGACAATGAGATCTACTGCTTAGAGGCGAACACACTTCCGGGCATGACACCGACGAGTCTTCTTCCGCAGGAGGCAGCCGTGCTTGGTATCAGCTTTGAACAGCTTTGTGACAATCTGATTGAGATCTCACTGAAGAAATACGATCATACCGGAAAATAATCCGCAGGGAACCGTAAAAGAAAGGTATGAAGACATGGAAAATATGACATTAGAACAGATCGCACAGGCATGCGGTGGAACATATTATGGTGATGAGGACAAGAAGAATCTGGAAGTAGCAGGTGTTGTTATTGACAGCAGACAGGTGAAAAAGGATTATCTCTTTATCCCGATCCGCGGAGAAAAGGTAGACGGACATTCTTTTATCCCGCAGGTATTTGCAGACGGTGCGGCAGCCGTCTTATCCGAAGAGAAGCTAGAGCATCCGGACGGACCGTATATTCTGGTGGAAAAGTGTATTCCTGCGATGAAAAAGTTAGCAGAATACTACCGGAAAAGCTTAGACATACCGGTTGTCGGAATCACCGGAAGTGTGGGCAAGACCAGTACCAAGGAAATGATCAGTTCGGTGCTTTCGAAAAAGTATCAGGTACATAAGACACAGGGAAACTTTAACAACGGGATCGGACTTCCGCTTACGATCTTCCAGATCCGTAAGGAGCATCAGGTGGCGGTACTAGAGATGGGGATTTCCGAGTTTGGCGAGATGGATGAGCTTGCCACAATGGCGAATCCGGACATCTGTGTGATTACGAATATCGGTTACTGTCATCTGGAGAACTTAAAGACCCGTGATGGAATCTTACAGGCGAAAA
Source organism: uncultured Lachnospiraceae bacterium (assembly GCA_902782995.1). Taxonomy (GTDB): domain Bacteria; phylum Bacillota; class Clostridia; order Lachnospirales; family Lachnospiraceae; genus Roseburia_C. The sequence goes on from CACZPJ010000160.1 coordinate 16,582, forward strand.
CCGAGTGCTTTGCACATATGAAGCCGGATGGGATCGCTATTTTAAACGGAGATGATGATAAGTTATCGACTATACATGAGGTCAATGGGAAGCAGCCTGTTTTCTACGGACTTGGCGCAGAGGCGGCAGAAGGCTGCCAGACCACAAAGTCAGTTTACGCGACGAATATCGTAAGCCTTGGACTGGAAGGCACACGCGCACAGATCCATATCGGAGATATGTATTTTGAGGTACACATACCGATTCCGGGAGAACATAATGTATATAATGCACTTGCAGCAACCGCAGTCGGTGTCCGCCTTGGACTGACACCACAGCAGATCTGTGAAGGAATCGAATCTGCGGGAACGATCAGCGGAAGAACGAATATGATCCATGCCGGCGACCTGTTAGTGATCGATGACTGTTACAACGCGAATCCGGTGTCCATGAAGGCATCCTTAGATGTCTTAAGTCAGGCAGATGGAAGAAAGATCGCAGTACTTGGCGATATGGGCGAGCTTGGTGCTAACGAAAAAGAACTTCATTATGAAGTAGGAGAATATCTTGCCGGAAAAGAGATCGATGTACTTTTTACAGCAGGAGCACTTGCAAAAGAGATCGCACGCGGAGTAAGAGAGCATCAGGGAAGCTGTGAGCTGCATGAGTTTGCAGACAGAGTGCAGATGACAGAGGCTTTAAAAGACTTCGTACAGCCAAAGGATACGATCCTTGTCAAAGCATCCCACTTTATGGAATTCCCAAAGGTGGTAGTTGCATTGACAGAAAAATAGGAAAGAGAAATAGCAAGAAATAGCGCATAGAAAAATAGCATAGAGAAAATAAAAAAACAGGAATGAAACTTGTAGAGCATCTGCTTACGGTTTCATTCCTGTTTTTTATTATGATCAGTTGCTTAAAGATACTTCTGATTGTCGAAAAGCATATCACGGACCTGATCCTGTACGAGTGCTGCGATCCGCTTTTTATCTTCCCTGGAAAGTTCGTTTGGATAGACCGGCTTGCCGTACTGTAAGATGACATGCGTTTTACGAACCTTCGGGAAGTGATTTTCTAAGATATCGGCTGAGTTTGTAATTGCCATTGGAACGATCGGACATCCGGTCTTTTCAGCAAGCTTGAAGCTACCGCTTTTAAAAGGAAGCATGTCTGTCTGGTCTGCATTCCGGTTTCTCGTTCCTTCCGGGAAGATCGCCATGGAGATCCCGTTTTTGATCTGGTCGATACCGGTAAGGATCGTTTTTAATCCCTTTTTCATATCTTTGCGGTCAAGGAAAAGGCAGTAGAGACGCTTCATCCAGATATTAAGCAGAGGAACCTTGCCCATGGTGTCCTTGGCAATATAGCCGGTCAGCCTGCGGCATCTCGTATAAGTAATGATAATGTCGAAGTAGCTTCTGTGATTGCCGATGTATAAGACCGGCTCATCCTGTGGAATATTTTCCTCTCCGATCACGGCAACCTTCGTACCGCAGATAAACAGGATCACACGGAACGCCCATTGTACCATCCGAAGGCTGCTGATGTCTGCCGCCTGCCGGTTGAATTTACGGATCACCCATTCCACGATCAGAACCGGGATACCGAGTATCAGATATAAAATCGCAAAAAGTAGTGCAAGAATTGCTCGAATCATAACGATCTCCATTTCATGTTTATTCATTGGCATGCACAGAGCACACCTGCGTCTATTATAGCGGCTTTTCTATGGGAATACAAGGAATGTGGCAGGCTTTTTTTTCATAAGATTTATACAGATCATATAGCGCAGATAATACGAAGGGGTATTTTACCTGCGGAATGGAGCAGCATATGAAAGAGAAAAAAAGTGTGTACACCCGGATTGCAGGCGTAGTCACGATCTGGATGATCGCCGGCATGACGGTACTTGCCGGATGTAAGCTCAGCGAGTCTGACGGAACGAAGGTAGCAGATCTTGACTATACCGTGGTGGAGGAGGCAAAGGTGCCAGAGGAATTAAAGGAGCAGATTAAGCAGAAAAAGGAAGCGGACTTCAAGCTGACCTATGAGGATGACGGACAGCTTTATATCGTGCGTGGTTATGGGGAACAGGAGACCGGCGGTTACAGCATTGCCGTTAAGGAGGTCTATCTCACGAAAAATGCGATCTGTTTTCACACGATGCTGATCGGTCCGGGGGAAGCAGAGGAGAAGACGAAGGCACCGAGCTATCCGTATATTGTCGTACAGGTGAAAAGTCAGGATAAAAATGTAATTTTTGAATAATTTCTTAATTTTGGAAGATGGCAGGGAAATATGTTTGACAACAATTTAATACAGTGATATACTAAAGCAAATTAAATTTGCAGGAACTATATGCAAAAGGTAATTGGGTAAGGAGGAGTAAGGTTATGCAAAAAAATGATATAGAAAGAGTCCGTTCATCGATCTTACAGCAGTGTGGAAATAAGGTGATGATCCAGTTAGACAGAGGACGTAATAAGGTAGACATCCAGAAGGGAGTCATCCAGAATGCATACCCAAGCGTATTTACCATTCTGGTGGATGATGATTACGATGAGAATCCACCACAGTTATTGTCCTTCAGCTATACAGATGTGATCACAAGAGATGTCCGCATGAAGCTTTGCTGATAGAAGATCAGTAAAAACTGAATAAGAAGACAGGATTGACTCATAAAGTCCTTCGTTACTGAATACAATGGAATGAAGATTCAGAAACGGAGGACTTTTTTGTGGAATTAAAAAAGCAGTCTATTCATATGAATTATGAGAAAGGACGGGCGGTCAGCCAGATCACGCTCGATGATGATTTCAATCTCCCGGATTATAAGCCGGATATTGTCCGTATTATGAAGACAAAGGGAGAGATACATTTTGAGGAGGTACGCGTCAGTGAGGGACATCTGCAGGTAAAGGGCACGTTAGACTTCGTGATCTTATACCGCAGTGACCAGAGCGACCGGAAGATTGATAGCTTAAGCGGCAGCATTTCTTTTACGGAAAATCTGATGATGGACGGCGTGACAGAACTAGATCCGGTACATATGACGGCAGATATGGAAGATCTGACGATTGGCATCATCAATTCCAGAAAGCTGAACATCCGGGCGTTAGTCATGCTGACCGGGCATGCCGGAGAGACGCGTGCAGAGGAGATCATTACGGATGTCTTAGACGAGGATGCGTTAGAGATCAAAAAGGAAAACCGGAACGTATTGCAGCTAGTCGAATGTAAGCGCGATAATTTCCGCTTCCGGGAAGAATTACAGATCCCTTCGAGTAAGCCGAATATCCGGGATATTTTATGGAAAAGTGTACAGTTACGCGGTGTGGAAAGCCGTCTTAGGAATAACAGTATCGAACTGACCGGGGAGATTTTAGTCTACCTGTTATATTTAGGCGAAGAGGACAGCGAGCATCTGCAATGGATCGAGATGACCGTACCACTGACCGGATCGGTTCCATGCGGAAACTGTGCAGAGGATCTGATCTACCGGATACAGTCCACCCCACGGACGATCGAGTTAGAAGTCCGCCCGGATTATGACGGGGAACAGCGTATGCTTTCACTCGATATGGTCTTAGATCTGTTCATCTGTCTGTGGCAGGAAGAAAATGTGGAGATGGTAAAGGATCTGTATTCACTCAGGCAGCAGCTTGTACCGCAGTACGAAGAGGGGATTCTGTCGCAGTTTGTTACAAAAAATTATGCCAAATGCAAGATCACCGATCAGATCCAGTTAGAAAAGGAGCAGGAAAACATCTTACAGATCTGTGCCTGTGAGGGCAGAGTGAGTGTGGATAGCCAGACGGTAGAAGAGGATGGTGTCCGTGTGGAGGGAACGTTAGAGGTAGAACTGATGTATATTACAACCGACGACGCAATGCCGATCGGGACACTGAAGGGACTGCTTGCATTTTCACAGCTTGTCGAGGCTCCGGGCGTACAGCCGCAGTGCGAGATCGGCTTAGAGGCAGGGATCGAACAGTTAAGTGCCATGCTGATCGATAATACGCAGGTAGAGATCAAGGCATCCCTGAATCTGAACCTGATCGTATTTTCCAATCACCGGATGCAGAAGCTATCCGATGTCACAGTGGGGGAAGATGGTATGGAGGACCTGCCAAAGCAGCCGGGAATCGTCGGATATATCGTAAAACCGGATGATACCCTCTGGTCGATCGCAAAGAACAATCATACGACGATCGCTGAGCTGATCCATACGAATCAGTTAGAGTCCCAGGAAGTGCAGGGTGGGGAAAAATTGCTGATTGTAAAGAGCGTCTGATGGTGTTAAACTAAAGCAGGAAATAGAACATACAGCCAGTAAAAGATGGAGATGAGAGAACAGATGAAAAAGCATCTTAATAATAGAACAAAAAAGAGAATCATTGCGGCTTTAATGGCACTTACCATGGGAATTGGGATCGCTCCGGACGCCTATGCAAGTGCCGTTTCCAATGCACAGAATAAGAAGAATCAGGCACAGTCGGATCTTGATTCGGTGAATAATAATATCAGCAATATCGAACAGCAGAAAAGCAGCTTACAGACAGAGATTGATTCCTTAGATGCAGAGCTTGTCGGAATTATCACCAATATGAATATTTTAGAGGGAGAATTAGACGACAAGGAGAAGCAGTTAGAGCAGGTCAATAAGGATCTGAAGAAGGCAGAAAAAAAGGAAAAGACCCAGTACGAGAACATGAAAAAGCGGATCCGTTATCTGTATGAGAATGGAGATACGAATTACTTGGATATTATTTTGGGCGCATCCGATTTTGCAGACTTTTTAAACCGGGTGGAGTATTCCCAACAGGTCTATGATTATGACAGGAATCTTCTGACGAGTTATCAGGAAACGGTGCAGCAGGTTGCAGATCTAAAGCAGCAGGTAGAGGGTGAAAAAGCAGAATTAGAGGAGATGCAGGCATCTTATCAGGAACAGAAGACCGAATATGAGGGAATGTTAGCAACGAAGAAGCAGTCCATGAGTGACTTTGACAGCAAGTTATCGGAGGCAAAACAGCTTGCCAGCCAGTATCAGTCTGTCATCGAAGAACAGAATCAGATCATTGCAGAGGAACAGCGCAAGCAGGAAGAGGCAAGAAAAGCAGAGGAACAGCGGAAACAGGAAGAGGCAAAAAAGCAGCAGGTCGCAGCTTCGAATAACCAGAATACATCAAACGGACAGAATACGGCGGATAGTGGAAAAACAGATTCCGGAAGCAGCAGTGGTGGAGGAAAGAATCCGGCACCGACAACCGGTGTCAGCGGTTCATCGGTCGTAAACTATGCCTGTCAGTTTATCGGTAATCCTTATGTGTCCGGTGGTACAAGTTTAACGAATGGATGCGATTGTTCGGGATTTGTCATGAGTGTGTATGCAAACTTCGGAATCAGCCTGCCGCACAGCTCCTATGCATTACAAAGCTGTGGACAGGAAGTCAGCTATGAGAATGCCCAGCCGGGAGATCTGATCTGTTACGCAGGACATGTAGCGATCTATATGGGAAACGGACAGATCGTCAATGCCAGCAGTTCTGCACCGTATCCGATCGGTGGTATCAAGACGAATACCGCAACCTACCGTTCGATCCTGACCGTACGTCGTGTCATTTAGAGCGAGTTTGTTATAACTAACTTGTAAAAACATTGAAATTGCGTATAATAAAAAGGGAATATTTAGAAAATGGAGGATGAATATCATGCAGATGGAACAATTACAAAAAGATATGATCGCAGCGATGAAGGCAAGAGATAAAGCGAGAAAGGATGCAATCTCATCTGTGATCTCCGCAGTAAAGAAAGCTGCCATTGATGAAGGCTGTCGTGATGATATAAAGGAAGAACTGGTTAACCGCGTGATCTTAAAGGAATTAAAGACTGTCCAGGAGCAGTTAGACAGTTGTCCGGCAGACCGCGATGACTTAAGAGCAGAGTATCAGCAGCGTTATGATGTGATCAATGAATATGCACCTGCCATGATGTCTGCGGAGGAAGTAAAAGCTGTTTTGACAGAGAAGTTTGCAGACGTGATCGCAACGAAGAATAAGGGTCAGATCATGAAGACGGTAATGCCGGAGTTAAAGGGCAAGGCAGACGGAAAAGTGATCAACCAGGTAGTTGCAGATCTCTGCCAGTAAAGCAGATGAAGCATAAGTGGACGCGTGCGGAGAAGCTGCTTGCAGTGGCGGTCGTTCTGGTTACGGCTGTGCTTGGGCTGTTAAGCATCTTTGCATATGAACGTAAGACGTATCTGGTCTATCGCGAGAACCTTACGCTGACAGCCGTTACGGTAGATGGGCAGGATCTGACCTTATCAGATCTTGCGTTTTATATTGCATACGAAGAGAACTTAGTCGAAGAACAGGCGCGTGTCTATGAGATGGATCAGACACTGTTATACTGGAATCTCCGTATGAAGGGGAAGTATGTAAAGCAGACGGCGAAGCAGAATGTCATAGATCTGGCAGTGCATGATGCCATTTTTGCTAAGATGGCAGAGGAGCAGAAGATCGAGTTAGACGAAGAAGAAGAGAAGCTGTGTGCATCGAAGGAAGCTGATTTCTGGTCCGATCTTACCGATGAACAGAAGGCATGTCTGGGTGTAGAGGAACAGGTGATCGCACATACGATGCATCAGATGGCACTTGCACAGAAGGCACAGCAGTTCTATGCGATCGAGCAGAATAAGGAATACGAAGATTATGAGCTGTCAGGTGCAGCTTATGAGAAGCTTTTAGAAAAGCATACATATCAGATCAATAAAAAAGTCTGGAGCCGGGTCGACGTTGGGAATATTACATTAGACCATGGAAATACACCGGCTCTTGATATGGAATCCATAGAAAAAAGGATAGATGGGAAGTAAATATGTCAGGAAAAATAGGGAGAAATGACCCATGCTGGTGTGGCTGTGGGAAAAAATATAAGGTATGCCATGAGGCATTTGATGAAAAGATAGCACGTTTACAGAGCGAGGGACACATTGTACCGAGCCATGCGATCATAAAGAAGCCGGAAGAGATCGCAGGGATTAAGGAAAGTGCGAAGATCAATATTGCAGTACTCGATTATGTGGGTGAGCATATCCATGCGGGCATGAGTACCGAAGAGATTGACCGTATGGTCTATGAGCGTACGACCGCTATGGGAGGAATCCCGGCACCACTCAATTATGAGGGATTCCCGAAGAGTGTCTGCACTTCAATCAACGATCAGGTCTGCCACGGAATTCCGTCCGAGACAGAGATCTTAAAGGATGGAGATATTATCAATGTCGATGTTTCTACGATCTTAAACGGATATTTTTCGGATTCATCGAGAATGTTCCTGATCGGTGATGTCAGTGAAGAGAAGAAGCGTCTGGTACAGGTGACAAAGGAATGTGTCGAGCTTGGATTAAAGGAAGTAAAGCCATGGGGCTTTCTGGGTGATATGGGACAGGCAGTACATGACCATGCATTTGCAAACGGATACACCGTCGTACGTGAGATCGGTGGCCACGGAGTCGGCTTAGAGTTCCACGAAGAGCCATGGGTAGGCTATAACAGTAAGCGCGGAACGGAGATGTTAATGGTTCCGGGTATGATCTTTACGATCGAACCGATGGTTAATATGGGAAAGCCGGACATCTACATTGATGAGGAAAACGACTGGACAGTCTATACCGAGGACGGACTTCCAAGTGCGCAGTGGGAGATTCAGGTATTAGTGACCGAGGATGGCGCAGAGGTTATTGCATACTAACAGAGTAACGCCTTTTAGAAAATCAGAAGAATGACTTGTAATTCCGCGGAAACGTCATTATAATAGAAAAGTATTTTTTCCTATAAGTGAAAGGGGTATAAAGATGAAAAAGATCGAAGAATACGTAAGAAGTATACCGGATTTTCCGGAAAAGGGGATTATATTCAGAGATGTAACAAGCGTATTGCAGGATGCAGAGGGATTAAAGTTAGCAATCGATTCCATGATCGGATTGTTAGACGGAGTAGATTTTGATGTGATCGCAGGTACGGAGTCAAGAGGTTTTATCTTCGGAGTACCGATTGCATACGCGTTAAATAAACCATTTGTACCGATCCGTAAGAAGGGTAAGCTTCCATGCGAGACAATTTCCGCATCCTACGACTTAGAGTACGGCAGTGCAGAGATTGAGATGCATAAGGATGCAATCAAGCCGGGTCAGAAGGTTGTCTTAGTCGACGATCTGATCGCAACCGGTGGAACGATCGAAGCCTGTACCAGACTGGTAGAAGAATTAGGCGGAGAGGTCGCAAAGATCATCTTTTTAATGGAACTTGCAGGATTAAAGGGAAGAGAGAAGCTTGCAAACTATGATGTAGCTTCTGTTATTACCTATCCGGGAAAATAACTTTGGGTTACAATATCTGTCCACAGCAGATATTTAATTAAATAACACATTTTATACGGAGGACATGAAAATGTTGGAAAAAATGTTCAAATTAAAAGAGAACAACACAACAGTTAAGACCGAAGTTCTTGCAGGTATCACAACATTCATGACAATGGCTTATATCTTAGCCGTCAACCCGAATCTGTTATCTGCGGCAGGAATGGATTCCCAGGCAGTCTTAATTGCTACCTGTCTTGCTTCATTCGTTGGTACACTGGCAATGGCTTTAATGGCAAACTATCCGTTTGCACTTGCTCCTGGTATGGGACTGAATGCATACTTTGCATACACCGTATGCGGTTCTATGGGATATAGCTGGAAAGTTGCATTGATCGCTGTATTTGTAGAGGGACTTATTTTTATCGTTTTATCTCTTACAAATGTGCGTGAAGCAATCTTTAATGCAATCCCTGCTACACTGAAAAAGGGTGTCAGTGCCGGTATCGGTCTGTTTATCGCTTTTATCGGTCTTCAGGGCGCACATATCGTAGTAAACAGTGATTCTACATTATTAACTTATGTTGATTTTGCTGGAAACTGGCATACCGAAGGTATCTGTGCAGTACTTGCACTGATCGGTCTGATCATCACTGTTGTTTTATATGTAAAGGGAATCAAGGGATCTATCCTGATCGGTATCATCGCAACATGGGTTCTTGGTATGATCTGTCAGGCAGCAGGAATCTATACAATAGATGCTGAAAACGGATTCTATTCCTTATATCCGACCTTCGCATTGACAGACTTTACATCCATTGGAAAGACATTTGGTCAGTGCTTTACCGCAGACTTTGATGGTGTCGGTGTATTCAACTTTATCGTTGTTTTATTATCCTTCTTATTCGTAGATATGTTTGATACGATCGGAACTCTGATCGGTGTATCCGATAAGGCAGGTATGTTAGATGAAGAAGGAAAGCTTCCAAGAATCAAGCCTGCATTATTAGCAGATGCGATCGCTACATCCGTAGGTGCTGTTTTTGGTACATCTACCACAACTACATACGTGGAGAGTTCTGCAGGTGTTGGCGCAGGCGCAAGAACAGGTCTTGCATCTGTTGTAACCGGCTTCTTATTCCTGATCGCAATCTTATTTGCACCGATCTTCACCGCAATTCCGGGCTTTGCAACAGCTCCGGCACTGATCTTTGTTGGATTCTTAATGGTTTCCGCAATCATCAAGGTGGATTTCGAGGATATTACAGAAGCAGTTCCTGCTTACCTTTGCTTAATCGCAATGCCACTGATGTACAGCATTGCAGAGGGTATCGCAATCGGTGTTATTTCTTATGTAGTAATTAACCTGATCTGTGGAAAAGCAAAGAAGATCACACCGCTTATGTATGTACTTGCAGTATTATTTGTATTAAAATACATCTTCCTGTAAGATGTTTGAAAAAGAACAGTTCCCTATACTGTGGAGGGGAACTGTTTTTTACT
>CACZPJ010000161.1 GCA_902782995.1 uncultured Lachnospiraceae bacterium
CGCCTGTGGCTTCGGTTTCTTCCTCCACTTCGGCTGCAAGTCCAGATTTCCCTTCTCCGGACTCCTTTGCTTCACTTTTCGCATATTCCTGTAACTTCTGATATTCCTTGTCCGCAGTATAGTAATTCCATCCGATCTGTAAAAGCTTCCCTGCCGCAAGCAAAAACACAGCCAGGGCAAGGACAAATATAAGTTTCCGGATCATCTGCTTTATACGCATAACCAGCTCCCTTACCCACCATAATTTCTATATAGTAAAACAGCAGCAACCATCGATATGATTACTGCTACAAGAGTTGCGGGGACAGGATTTGAACCTATGACCTTCGGGTTATGAGCCCGACGAGCTTCCAGACTGCTCCACCCCGCGCTATTCAACTGCAAAAGATATTATAGTCCTTTACAGCCTGATTGTCAAATTTATTCCAAAATCTATTCCCGGATGCTTATTCTCCGGCAAAAAGCGGTGTTGAAAAATACCGTTCCGCAGTATCCGGCAATACCGTTACGACTGTTTTCCCTTTTCCAAGCTTCTTCGCTAACTTCCTTGCTGCTGCCACATTCGTACCGCTTGAGATCCCACACATGATCCCTTCTAAGCGAGCAAGCTCACGTGAAGTTTCCAGGGCTTCTTCATCCGTGATGATGCAGATTTCGTCATAGATCTTCTGATTTAAGATCTTCGGGATCACGCCATCCCCGATCCCCATCTGGATATGTGTTCCGACCGTACCGCCGGAGAGGATTGCTGCATGCTCCGGCTCGGCTGCCCAGATCGTCATCTGTGGATTTTTTTCCCGCAGGACTTCACCGATACCGGTGATCGTTCCACCGGTTCCGATTCCGGAACAGAATCCGTCAATCGGGCCATCTACCTGTTCTAAGATCTCCATTCCGGTATGATCCCGGTGTACCATCGGGTTTGCCGGGTTCTCAAACTGCTGTGGAACATAGACATGCGGATCTTCTGCCTGCATACGGAGTGCCGTCTGCATACATTTTTCAATGCAAGCCCCGATATTGCCTGCGTCGTGGATCAGAATCACTTCTGCGCCGTAATGGCGCACCAGCTTTCTTCGTTCCTCACTGACGGAATCCGGCATGATGATGACTGTCTGATAGCCACGCACGGCTCCGATCAGGGCAAGCCCGATTCCCTGATTGCCGCTGGTCGGCTCCACGATGATCGTATCCGGTCCGATCAGTCCCAGCTCTTCAGCCCTCTTTATCATATTATATGCAGTTCTCGTCTTAATAGAACCGCCAACATTCAATCCTTCGAATTTTACCAGTATCTGTGCACTGTCTGCGTCCGTCATATGATTCAGCCGGATCATCGGTGTATGACCCATTGCTTCTAGTATATCGTTGTATACCATTCTTTTGTCCCGCCTTTCTCCGCGCCACCTTATGCTTTATTATATGCATTCCATAGCTTTCATGTCAACACAGCCACCCCGCCAGAACGATGCTTGCTGCAATCCCGGCAACGGTCGCAAGCAGTGCACCGGCAAGTGTCCATCTGGTCTTTGTCACTCCCGCAGTCATAAAATAGACCGACATCGTATAGAAGATCGTCTCCGTTGAACTTAGCATGATCGATGCCGCCATTCCAAGAAAGGAGTCCGTTCCATGCTGCTTATAGATGTCAAGAAGCAGTCCGGTTGCCGCCGAGGATGAAAACATTTTTACTACCGCAAGCGGAAGCAGCTCCGATGGCAGATGCACGACACCTGTAATAAGTCCCAGTTTTTCCGAAAAAAAGTCCAGGAAGCCGGAGGCGCGCAGAATTCCTACTGCCACCATAAGTCCCACCAGTGTCGGCATAATTTCAAGCACTGTGTGAAACCCTTCTTTTGCTCCCTGGACAAATTCATCGTATATTTTTTGTTTTTGTAAAAGACCGTATCCGACAATCCCAAAGATCAGAACCGGTATGATTGCATCCGATAAAAAAAGCAGAAACTTCATATGCCATCCATTTTTCCTACTTTTTCTAATTCTATGCAGCATCCCCTGATCTCAACACTGTTACCGGATTACTTTTTCCGTTTCCAGCTCGCCGGCATGAAAAGAACTAACATCGGAAACAGCTCCAATCGTCCTGCTAACATATCAAACATCAGCACGAACTTCGAGAAGCCGGAAAAGATCGAGAAGTTCCTCGTCGGCCCTACCATCTCCATACCCGGTCCGATATTGTTCAGTGTTGCCGCAACTGCGGTAAAGTTCGTTGTAAAGTCAAGCTCATCCACACCGATTAAAAGCACCGATACAAAAAGGATCACAAAGTATACGGCGATAAATACGTTTGTTGAACGGATGACCTCATGTGCCACGCAGTGTCCGTCCATGCGGATCTTCTTGATCTCACGCGGATGGATCAGAAGCGAGGTCTCCTTGCGGATCGACTTAAACAGGATTGCGATTCGCGATACCTTGATTCCACCGCCCGTACTTCCGGCACACGCGCCCACGAACATCAATATAATTAAGATCGTCTTCGAAAACTGCGGCCACAGGTCAAAGTCATCGGTACTAAATCCGGTCGTTGTGATGATCGATCCCACCTGAAAGCACACGTTTCTGAGAGAATCGAAGATATTCGTATAAATATGTCTGGTATCAATACAAAGTGCCGTGATCGCTGCTAGGATGATCAGGAAATACCAGCGCACTTCCTCTAGCCGGAACGCACTCTTGATACGTTTTGACAACAGCAGGAAATAAAAGCTATAGTTGACACCACTTAAGATCATAAAGACCGTTACCGTATTGATGATCGCCGGGGAATAGCTCGCCATGCTGTCATTTTTAATTCCAAATCCACCGGTTCCTACCGTACCAAAGCTCGTTGTCAGCGAATCAAACAATGGCATCTTAAATGCGCATAGGATGATCACTTCAAGGATCGTCATTGCAATATAGATCGTATATAAGATCTTCGCGGTATCCTTCACATGCGGTACCAGCTTATCCACAGACGGTCCCGGGCTTTCTGCCTTCATCAGATTCATGGTCGAACCGCCAAGCAGTGGCAGGATTGCCATGATAAATACAAATACGCCCATTCCACCGATCCAGTGGGTAAAGCTGCGCCAGAACATTGCCGAATGCGAAAGTGCCTCAACATCCGTTAAGATACTTGCACCGGTTGTCGTAAATCCGGAAATCGTTTCGAATAATGCATCCACATAGGATGGAATATCTCCGGTAATGACAAACGGAACTGCACCAAACGCACTCATTAAAATCCAGCTTAATGCCACGCAGACAAATCCGTCACGCGGGTACAGCTTGGCATTTTTCGGCTTGTTCCTCGTAAGCAGTGATCCGATCAGAAAACAGACCGC
>CACZPJ010000162.1 GCA_902782995.1 uncultured Lachnospiraceae bacterium
GTATCACCGAGCATTGTACATTTCTCGGCAGAATTTAAAAAACTGTTTTGGGAGGAACTGTCAAAGGGCAGGCTTCCACGTGAGATTATTTCGACTCTTGGGATAGATCCAAATATCCTGGGGGATTCCAGAATAAATGGTCTGAAAACCATGATTGGAAATGAAGTAAAAAAAGGAAATGGTTTTCGAGATCTTAACACCTATGCACAGGGCTGCAACGGATATCTTTCGGCTGAAAATCGGATAAAGTATTTAGAAATGCAAAGCTTCTGTTTTCTATGAGTATACCATCGTTTACGTTAAAAGAATACATACTACGAAAATCATATCTATAAATTATGAATTTTAAAAATTAGGCATTTACTTTCCCCCAATCTATGATTCTCCTAAGATATGGATCTGCACCATACTTACCTTCCAAATATTGTTTATCAAACTTAGCATCCTTTCTGACAGATTCACCCTTCTCATTCTTAAACTCTACTAAAGAATACAGTTTCGAGTTTTGTGCATTTTCCTTTGCCATGAACCAGATCTCATCCCTGCGAAACACATCACTATTCATAGTAGAAAGATCATGTGATGTAAACACCAACTGCGCTTTGTGTCTATTGATGTTCATATCATTAAACAACATAATGATATGACGCAACAGCACCGGATGAATCTTAGCATCCAATTCATCAATTACAAGCGTAGTTCCATTCAGTAAGCTTGTTGCTATAAAAGGAAGCAGACCAAAAAGCTTCTTCGTTCCACTTGATTCATTAAATAAATTAAGTTCTGTTGCAATATCATCCACAAGATGCTTCGTAAAAACTTCTATTCTATCATCTTCCTTTTTTCCACTCTGAAATCAACAATATCCAGATCCATTTCCTGAATCATATCAAGCATCAATTTTTTTACATCTTCAGATGTTGCAACTGCCATCCGTAGTTCCTGAATTGGATTTCCATAATTCAGGAACTCAATTCCATTTTCATCTCTTTTGTATAATGCAGAACGTCTCTCTGTTTCCAATTTAATCCGATCTAAGCTTTCATATAATACATCATCACGTTTCACCTGCAAAAAATATCGATATTCTGCCAAACCTGTGCGAAAAAAAGTTCAAATTCTATTGGCTCATTTTTGCTTTCAGAAAAAGCAAATGGTTCCACATCAATCCTTCTTTGAAAAAAAGCTCTTTCTTCATTATCTTCTGTTGCATATAATGGGCGCAATATCTTCGCCACTAATGTATGCAATGCTTCTAGAACATTTGATTTACCATCACCATTTGGTCCATAGATCGCAGATACCGACAAATATACATCACCGTCCTTATCTGTTATAATTCTACCTTCATGTTCTGAAATTGCCGTTGCCTGTATATCAAAGGTCACTTCATCTCTTATACTTTTGTAATTCTTTACAGTAAACTGGCATATCATATCACTTACCTCCATTTCTATTTTTATTATATCTCATTTCTTTATTTTGCAATCAATATTTGAGCTTTCATCTCATATTTTAGTTTGTATTTTGAATTTTAAAAATTCATCCTCTCAATCTTAATTTCAGTTGTATGAATTTTATACGATGATAACAAAAAGACCGCCAGATATTCTTTCCAAATATCTGACGGTCTGCTCTTACATATACATACCTCATATGTCCGCTTGGTCTGCTCCCATGATACACTGGCATATCCGTGCTTACGCATCCACACCAAGCTCATGCAGTTCCTGTTTCGCCTGTTCGATCGAATGGAATACGATTCCATGCATACCCTGCTCTCTGGCTGCTTCTATATTATCGGCGCGGTCATCGATAAAGACACATTCCTCCGGTACCAGATCAAACCGTGTAAACAGGGTCTGGTAGATCTCCGGCTCCGGCTTTATCTGACCGACCTCATAGGAGAAGATCCTGCCATCTGCAAGTTCGGTACAGCGCAGTGCTTCTCTCGTCTTGTTGTAGGTATCCTTGCCATAGTTCGAGAGGATATAGACATGGTAGCCATTTGCCTTTAAGCTCTTGATCCAGTCCTCGGAATAGGAGAAGGTCCAGATCGCATCCGACATATGATCCCAGAACAGGCGGATCTCATGTTCATACTGCGGAACCTTTTCAATCATTCCGCCAAGGATCTCTTCATCCGGCAGCACTCCACGGTCAAACTCACTCCACTGCGGGGTACGGACGGTCGCATCTAAGATCTCCTCTGCGGCTGCATCGTCAATGCCTAAGCCCTTTAAGGCTGCAAGCGGTGCCCATTCTACTAATACATTTCCAACATCTAACACAACATTTTTTATCATGGTCTGCATCTCTTTTTCTAATTGCTATATAAATGATCGGTACCCTTCTGATTAACGGAAGATAATGTCATCTCTTCCCGGTCCGTTCGATACCATGGTGATCGGATAACCAATCTTCTCTTCTACGAACTCAATGTATTTTCTACAATTCTCCGGAAGATCCTCATACTTTTTGATTCCGCGGATGTCACATTTCCAGCCCGGTAATTTCTCGATGACCGGCTTTGCCTTCTCAAGCTTTGCAGTTACCGGGAAGTCAGTTGTGATCTCACCGTCAATATCATAAGCAACACATACCGGGATCTCATCTAAGTAACCAAGTACATCTAATACGGTAAATGCAACATCGGTTGTTCCCTGCAGACGGCATCCGTACTTGCTGGCTACGCAGTCGAACCATCCCATACGTCTTGGACGTCCTGTGGTTGCACCGAACTCGCCGCCATCGCCACCACGCTTTCTTAATTCATCTGCTTCTTCGCCGAAGATCTCGCTGACAAATGCACCTGCACCGACTGCGGATGAATATGCCTTACATACGGTTACGATCTTCTTGATCTCATATGGTGGGATACCTGCTCCGATCGCACCATAAGCTGCAAGTGTGGAGGATGATGTTACCATTGGGTAGATTCCGTGATCCGGATCCTTTAAGGTTCCAAGCTGTCCCTCTAATAAGATCTTCTTGCCTTCCTTGATTGCCTTGTCCAGATATGCAGATACATCACATACATATGGTGCAACCATATCACGGTATTCGCGTAAGGTTGCTAATAATTCTTCTTCTTTTAAGAGTGGCTTGTGATACATGTGCTCTAATAAGATGTTCTTTGTCTCACAGGTACGTTTTACTTTTTCCTGTAACAGCTCTTCATCAAAAAGCTCACTAACCTGGAAACCAATTTTTGCATATTTATCGGAATAGAATGGTGCAATACCGGACTTTGTAGAACCAAAGGAGTTCTTACCAAGACGCTCCTCTTCATACTGGTCGAACAGTACATGGTATGGCATAACCATCTGTGCACGGTCAGATACAAGGATCTTCGGTGCCGGAACGTTGCGGTCTGTAATGGACTTGATCTCATTGAATAACTTCGGGATGTCAAGTGCAACACCATTTCCGATGATGCTTGTGGTATGACTGTAAAATACACCGGATGGCAGGGTATGCAGTGCAAACTTACCATAGTTGTTCACGATCGTATGACCTGCGTTTGCTCCGCCCTGAAAACGAATGATAATATCCGCTTCCTTTGCAAGCATATCTGTAATCTTTCCTTTTCCTTCATCGCCCCAGTTAGCGCCTACTACTGCTGTAACCATAATAATCCTCATTTCCTTTCGTGCTGATTTATCTTATACTAAAAACCATAAACCCAAAAACAGGAATGGCGCAAAAAACACCATTCCTGTTTCTTACTTTCTGATTATACCGAATACCACCGTATAAGTAAAGGCAATATTTGTTATAACCTGTATAAGTTTTACTTATGTTATTTCTTTTTGATCTTCACGGTAGACGCCTGACCTTTTCCTTTGAACAGCTTCTGGTATGCTTTTACCTTCTTAGAAGGAACCTTGATCACTGCCTTCTTGTCGATACCCTGCAGTGCCTTTTTGCCAACTGTCTTTAATCCCGTAGAAGCAATCGTGATCTGTTTTAACTTCTTATCCTTCGCAAATGTTTCCTTTCCAAGCTTCGTCACACCGCTTCCGATCGTAACCGTCTTTAATGCCACACATCCGTAAAAGGCACTGTCACCGATTTCCTTTACATTCTTACCGATCGTTACACCGGTGAGCTTTTTACAGTTTTTAAATGCTGCCTTGTTAATTGCAGTAATCTTAAACTTCACACCACCGATCGTTACGGTATCTGCGATCTTCAC
>CACZPJ010000163.1 GCA_902782995.1 uncultured Lachnospiraceae bacterium
ACGACATCTGCGACTTCTTTGATATGCTCCGGTGCATTTCCCATTGCTACACCAAAGCCTGCTTCTGTTAACATTGCGATATCAAGTTCCTGATCGCCAAATGCGATCGTCTTTTTGCTGTCAATCTTAAGAGCTTCACAGATAAGATGGAGTGCTTCTCCCTTATTTGCTCCCTTTGGCATGATCTCCAAATATTTTGCATCTGATCTGGCAAAATCCAGATCTGCATAATCTCCATTTTGTAAATCTGCCTTGATTGCATCTATCGTGTCCGGATCCGCACCAAATAACAGCTTGTTCGGTGCAATATTTTCCTGTTCCATTAACAGTACCAGTTCATTCGGACCGATCACCTTCGGCTCTAACTCAATGATTTCACTCTCACGCTTTACATAGCTATCTACCTTAGTCACATACCATTTTGTGCCCTGATAGACCCATAGTGGAATATTGTATTTTCTTGCGATCTTATCATAGATCAATGGGATTTTCTCCCGATCCATGGTATGACTGCCGATACATCTTCCATCCATTGTGATATAAGTTCCTGCAATACTTCCGATGATGTTGGAAAATCCAAGCTGACGTTCCACCATCCAGACTGCCTGCGGCATTCTGCCGGATAATAATGCAATCTGTATTCCTCTCTCTCGCGCTTCCTGCAATGCACGGATTGCTCTTTTCGATACCTGTTTTTTATCATCTAAAAGTGTTCCATCCAGATCCATACAGATCAGATCATATTTATTTTCCATATGTCTCTAACACCTCTAACATCCGGTTGACATTCTGTTTTCCGTTTTTAATTCCCAGATTAAATACCGCTGCCCCAAAAAATCCTAATACGATAAGCAGGATTCCTGTGATGCCAAGCCAGATCATCCGGTCTGCTGCCGCAAAGCCTGCATAGGTAAGTGCTACTCCGATTGCCGAAACGGCTAATGCAAGTGTTCTCCAGTGACTGATCGTTTTTAATGCTTTTAGCTGGCTGTTCGCTTCTGCTGCTAAAAACTCTTTTTTTGACTTATTCATACGAATCCTCATTCCTTTCTCTTTTTTGGGTTTCGGACAGGCAGTATTCCTGCCTGCCCTGCGAAATATAATAAAGTAAAATAGAGGGGGCAAATTAATATGCAAGTCCCGGATCAAAGAATCCGACTAAAACTCCGACAAATGCAACTACGACTAAAAGAAGCATTACTTTTACCGGTGATAATTTCTTCTTTGCCATTAAGAACCAGCAGAGCATTACAAATGCCGCGGTTAAGGAACCCGGTAATACTTCATCGAATTTATCCTGTAACTTCAGATAAGCTTCTCCTGCATCATTATATAAGACAAAGGATGTTTTTACACTGACCCAGGTTGCCGCTACTGCACCGATTACCATTCCACCAAGAACAGATACGGAATCACGGATTGCTTCACCCTGTGCACCAACTAAGAATTCAACTGCTTTTCCACCTAACTGATAACCCTTGAAATATAAGAACTTCATTCCGAAGTAAGCAAATAAGTTCCATACGATGATGTAGAAGATTGCTCCAAGCGGAGATCCACCGGTTGACATTCCAAGTGCAATACCAAGTAAGATCGGGATAACCGTACCAACGACTAAGGAATCACCGATACCTGCTACCGGACCCATTAAGCCGGCACGAAGACCGTTGATCGTCTCATCGTTTACGCCGTCTTCGTCGTTTGCTCTTGCTTCCTCAAGACCAGCAGTAATACCTACAACCACAGTACCAAGCTGCGGCTCTGTGTTAAAGAAAGCAGTATAGGTGTTCATTGCTTCTGCTTTTTTATCTTCATCATCATATAACTCTTCTACCAGTGGAAGCATTGCGCAAAGATAACCAAAGGTCTGCATATGCTCCTGGGAGAAACAGGTCAGATGGCCATAATACCAATTATGAAAAGATTTTAATAACGCTTTTTTCGATAATTTCTTTTCCATGCTATATTTCCTCCTCATCATCGTCGAATGTACCGGTTGCTGCTGCCGGTTTTGCTATCTGAAGCATCTTAATCTTGTAGTTCATAACTGCAAACATAGCAGCGATGATTGTTGCACCTACTAAGTTCACACCCATGGAAGATGCAAGTACAAATCCGAAAAAGAAAGGAATAAAGTCTGTTGCTTTCTTTACAATCTGCTTTAAGAGGATTGCAATACCTACACAAGGAAGAAGTGATCCTACGGTAAATAAGGTCTTCATTGCAATACCATCCATCGGAAGTGCTGTTTTGATCAGTTCTACTACATTTGCACCTAATTTACACATAACAAGTGTCGGAAGGAAGGAGCAGATCAGATGTGAGATCCAAGGTAATCCCATATCTACCAAATATAACTTCTTATATTCTCTCTTTTCAACGGCTTTCCAACCAATATGCTGCCATAACAGGTTGATCGTTGCTGTTCCATAGAATAATACCGTTCCAAGTGTACCAACCATGGCACCAAAGGAAGTTGCAAGTGCGGTTCCTTCTGCACTGGATGCGTCAAGACCATAACTGCTGATTGCTACCATTGCAAGCGGGATACCGATATAGCTGACTGCACGGACATCGGCGGATACGGTTCCACCCGGTGTAACCAGTGCGATATAGATAACCTGCATTGCACAGCCGACCATGATTCCGGTAGGAATATCACCCAGGATGATTCCACATACAAGTCCACCAACCAGTGGACGGCCAAGTGTATAGTTTCCTATTGAAGATCCGCCAAGACCCGGCATACTTGACAAGCAGGCAAATAATGCCAGTAATGCGGCCTGTAACCAACTAATCGTCATTTTTTATTCCTCCTTCTTAAAAGCCAAACTGTCCTCTGAACTTCGGCCATGTTCCGATCGATTCTTCTTTTAATAATGCAAACTCTACGGTGTAGCCTGCATTCGTAATATCTTCTAATGCCTGTGCTTCTTCCTGTGTAATAGACTGGTTATTTCCAAGCTTTGTAGCACCCGGACGGTCATTACAAGGGCCGATGATCACGCGGTCAAGTCCCGGTTTGAAGCCCTGTTTTACAAGGATCTTTGCCATATCTACCGGATTCTTGGTGATCAGGAAATAGTTATCCTTACTTGCAAGCACCTTCTCACACTTTGCTGCAAATTCATCGAGTGTCCATACAAATGTTTTCTTTCCGCTGGCGCTCTTATAAGCTGCCTTAAGTACCGGATTTCCTGCTGCTACATCATTGACTGCAATCAGTCCGTCACATGGGTACTCCAATGCCCATCTTGTACATGTCTGTCCGTGGATCATACGATCGTCTACGCGAATAAATG
This sequence comes from uncultured Lachnospiraceae bacterium, assembly GCA_902782995.1. Lineage (GTDB taxonomy): Bacteria > Bacillota > Clostridia > Lachnospirales > Lachnospiraceae > Roseburia_C. The sequence goes on from CACZPJ010000163.1 coordinate 3,303, forward strand.
ATACTGCCATCTTTTTTCCTCCTATCTTAAATATCCTCTTCGTTGTCCGTAACCTGAACGGTAAACTCAGCAATTGCATCCTGACCCTCAGGGATCAATGCTTCCTTCAGTTCCTCCATGTCCATGTCATCCTTCATGACTGCTGCGCTAAGTACCAATGGAAGATTCATTCCTGTTATCATTGTTGTTCTTCCGAGAAGCCCTTCTTCTGCGAGTACGTTCGCACTCACAGTCAGAGGTGATCCACCAAGCAAGTCTGCAAACAGTAAGATCTCATCCTCTTCCTTTACCACTGAGATGAGTTTTCTGAAATTCTCTGTGAACTCATCTGCTCCCATTCCGTTCTTTAAACTGGTTGAAAGGATATCTGTTCTGTTTTCCCCCGCAAGCATGCCGAGTGCATCATGGAGCCCCGGTGCAAACATACCATGACTCACCAATACAATGTACTTCATTCTGCTACCTCCTTTTTGTTTCTTTCTTGTTTCTAAAAAAAGTATAAAAAAAAGATGAACTTCATGCACCTTGCATGTGTCATCTTTTTTCCAAGAAAAATGTCATAATCTGATGTGACATTTGTCATATTTAATTCGACTGCATATCCTTCAGATACTGATTGATCTTCCGGTTACTGATGATCAACTCCATACTGATATTCTGATCACCGCCAATGATATCCTGCATCATCTGATCGATCTGCTGCATTGCCAGATCATAATTGTAAAATGCCGGCTCTGCCACGGCATGATCTAAGACGTCTCCGAGAACCTTCGGATTCATCGTTACATTTTCACCTGCAGCACGCTCTAAAACAATTCTTGTCTCATCGGACTCTGTTACATCCTTTAATACCGATACACCCTCGGAATAATCAAAGATCTCCGACTGGATATCGGTATCTGCCGTAAGCTGCTTCATAAATTCCCATGCTAACTTCTCATGTGGTGTATCTGCGTTCATTCCAAGCAAAAGCGTATCCAGGGTAGAAACATTGTCCCCATCCGGTCCTGCCGGCATCGCCACGCATTCCCATTCAAAACCGGAGTATTTCTTGATACTGAGCGGATAGGACTTGTATGCACGGTATTCGGAAAACAGCATTGGCATAAATGCCACATTGCCGTGATCGAAGTCCTTCGTCGTGACACTATAGCCATTAGACAAATCATTTAACCGCTCGATATGATGGATTGCTGCTTCAATGTCTTCTCCGAGCAGATGACAGGAAGATCCATCCTCTGAAAAAATTGAAACACCATTTTCCCGGAATGCATCCTTCCAGGAATAGCCGGTCAGACCAAACTGATCGGTCACACCATCTCCGTTCGTATCCTTTGTCACCTTCCTGCAGAGTTCATAGAAATCATCCCATGTCCAGTCTTCCGCCGGCATGGAGATTCCCTCCTGATTGAGAATTGTCTTGTTCACAAACATAAGCTTCGGTGCACATTCATACGGCAGTGCATACTGGGTATCGAGATATTTTCCACTCAATAGTGCTGCCTGATAATAATCGTCTGTGGCAAACTCGTCATCCTGCTTTATTAACTTACTAAGATCCATCAGTGTACCCGTCTCAGAAAGTTCGTTAAAGTCACTTTTTAAGACAAAAAACACATCCGGTGCATCTCCTTTTACCAGATGCCCTGCCAGCCACTTCGAATAATCCTTTTTCATCACACCACTGGTATATTCCACTTTTACACCGGGATGCTCCTTTTCAAAAGCTGCAATGGCATCATCAAGGATCCTGTAGGAATATCCATTCTGTACCTCCCAGTAGCTGTCAGAGAAAACACCAATGGTGATCGTATGATCTCTTCCATATAATAACTTTTTATAATGTCCGCTTGCAAGGATTCCAAGCAGGACAAATAAAGCAATCCAGACGATCCACTTTATGATCGTCTTTTTCTGTAACGGTTCCATTCTGCTTTCCACACTTATTCTCCCATATCCTCAAAATCGTGATAGATTGCTCCTGTCTGTACCGCCCAGATTGCAAGCTGCGTGCGGTCGCGAAGTCCTAACTTACTTAAAATAATACTCAGGCTGTTACGGACCGTTCCCTCAGACAGCTTTAACTTGGTTGCAATCTCCTTATTCGACAGTCCGCTTCCTACCTGTACGATGATCTGCCATTCACTTTCTTTTAAACTTTCCGACTGTGCTTCATCTACCTGTATCGTCAGATTGCTCTGTGCCATTTTTGAAAACAGCTTGACAACTTTCGACGCAATATCGCCATTGATCATGGCATTTCCACTATGCACCTTGCGGATCGCCTCTGATAATTCCTTCATGGAAATACCTTTTAACAGATACCCGCTTGCCCCATACTTTAATGCATTAAATACATACTCATCATCATCAAAGGTCGTTAAAATAATGATCTTAATATCCGGATAATTCTCCTTCAGGATCTGCGTACAGACTACACCATCCATTTCCGGCATACGGATATCCATTAAGATCACATCCGGTCTGTTTTTCCGCACCGAACGGATGACTTCTACTCCGTTTCCGACTGCATCCGTCACTTCGAAGTCGTTTTCATTATTTAAAATGATCTGAAGACTCTGGCGGATCAGCTCCTGATCATCTGCGATTAATATTTTAATCATGTTTTCCTTCCTCTCCCCATCTGATCGGGATCTTCGCTTCAATCGTAAAGCCATGGCTTCCATCATACTCCAAAGATCCCTTTAACATCTCTAACCGCTCCTCCATATGATGAAGTCCAAATCCATGCTTTACATCCTTGCAACCGATTCCGTTGTCGATAATCCGGATGGTCAGGATATTGTATTCCCTTGTAATGTGGATCTCAATCCTCGATGCCTTTCCATGCCGGATACTATTGGTAATGCTCTCCTGTACGATCCGATACACCACATCCTCTTCGTCCTGGGTAAAATAGTTCAGCTCTGTATCACAATCAAACAGGATCTCTACTCCCGTTGACTGCGACATTTCTTCGATCATCTGCTTAATAGCATCTTTTAACTTGATCTTCTCAAGTGCATCCGGTCTTAATGCCTTGATGGATCTTCTGACATCCGTCATTCCCTGTCTTGCGACATCTGCGATCGAAGACAACTGCTTTTTCGTTGCCTCCGGTGATACGTCCATCAGCATGATACAGGCATCTAACCCTGTGATAATACCGGTGAGCGCATGACCTAAGGTATCATGGATCTCTCTTGCTAACCGGTTCCTCTCCTTCGTCTGGGTTACTGCTTCCATTTCCTTTGCATACTGGAATAACTGTTCATTCTTCTTTTCTAATTCTTCATTCAAAAGAAGGATCCTTTTCTTCTCACTCATCTGATCGAGGATCAGTACCATCATGTAATAGATAAAAACAAACAGATTCAGTGCATTCAAAAACTTCAGTATGACAAACAGCATCATCTTTGATTGTGTATCGTAATACATCCACATCGTTTCTAACGGGATCACCGGATATACCGCAGAAACCAGATCCGCATCGACTAACAGATAGATTACACACGCCGCTAAGATTACAAAGATTCTCCGTTTTATGTTCTGTGCATACTGTATGGCATCTGCCAGGATCAGTAAGATTACACCTGCATAACCAAAATATACCATATCACAGATCAGAACTCCGACGATGATCTCTAAGGCTACCTTTGCAAATAACTCCAAATTATTCCGGCACTTTAAGGAAAGCAGGATCAAAAGACAGATATAATAACCGACACTAAGCAGCAGTCCGTTCCACTGCCCCGGTGGCAGCTTACCGGCAGCACTTAAAAATTCAAGTGCATTCTGTCCTTCGATACACCCACGGATTCCAAAGAAAGTGACAACCGAAATATATATGAGGATTAAAAGATTTAGTTGTTTCATAAACAGAAACTGATTTTTCATCGTTTTATTTTCTTCCATGTCATCTTCCAATCTATTTTTCACACGATACCTCTACTGCCAACGTTCTACACCATAGTCATCTACATTGTCCTGTGTGACGAGTTCTACCGGTATATAGATATTCTTTTCTACCGTCTCTCCGTCTAAAAGCATGTAGATCTTTTCTGCTGCTGCCTTTCCGATCTTCGACGGAAACTGTGCCGCAGTTGCCCTCATCATGCCCTCTTTGATCAGTGCCTTTGCATCCGGGGATGCATCCACACCATATACACCGACCTGATCTAAAAGCCCTTTTTCATCCAGTGCCGCTACCACACCCACACTGGCAAGATCATTCAGGCAGAATACCTGATCAAATCCGACCCCGCTCTCGATCAGCTCCTTCATCTTCGGCATGGCGATCTCTAACTGTCCCGCGCACTCAATACGTTCTACCACTTCTATGTTATCACAGTCTGCGATCGCATCTAAAAATCCCTGAATACGATCCTGTCCGGACTTGGTCTTCGTATGCTCAAACAGAACCAGCTTTGCTTCTTTTTGCTGCCTGATGAAATACTCGCCAATAATTTTTCCGGCATCATAATTATCCGATGTGATCGTACAGTCAACCATATCCTCATCCTTGACATTGGAATCCACCACTACAATATAGATTCCCTTTTCCTTTGCGGTAGTCAGGATATCTGTTAAGCTCTCCCAGTCAACCGGAGTCAGAACCAGCACATCGATCCCCATATCGATCATCTCCTGTATCTGGGTAATCTGTCTGTCCACATCAAGCGCCGGATCACGCAGGATCAGTGTATCGCCCTCTGCTTCAATCCGCTGACTGATCTCTTCACTTACGATCTCATAAAATTCGTTATTCATTGTCATATAGCTTGCCCCGATCAGATGCTTTCCCCCGGATGCCTGGCCAACGAACTGATTTTTCTTTAAAATTACCGATAAGCAGCCAAATACCACTATCCATAATACAATTGAAAAAACAATCATCCAAACTTTATTATTCTTCATGGCTTCTACTTTCTTATCCTTTACTTTTTATGCTTCTTCACTGTCCTGATCGTGCAGCTGCTTTGCAAGCTCTTCAAAATCCTTTTTTACCATTGTAAAGCACTCGATCAGACTTGGATTGTACATACCACATTCCCCATGAACGATCATCTCATATGCCTTCTCTGTGGAATATGCACTCTTGTATACACGCTCACTGACTAATGCATCGTATGCATCTGCTAATGATACGATCTGTGCTGCGATCGGGATCACATCCCCGCTTAAGCCTTCCGGGTATCCCTTTCCATCGTATTTTTCATGATGATACCTGCAAATATCATAGCAGTATCCATAGAATTCCTTATCGTTAATAAAGTCCATGGACTTTAAGATACCGCAGCCCTTTGTCGTATGTGTTTTCATAACATCGAACTCATCTGCGGTAAGCTTTCCCGGCTTTAATAAAATACTGTCCGGTATCGCGATCTTACCGATATCATGCATGGCAGCTGCCTGCACGATCTTCTCCACCTTCTCAGCTGTCAGCCCGTATTCCTTATGGGTCTTTCTGACACATTCTGCTAAAATTTTCGTAAAGCCCTTGATCCGGATGATGTGCTGTCCCGACTCCACATCACGGAACTCTACCACTGCACTTACGGCATCGATCAGGTGATTCTGCATCTCCTGTGCCTGTTTTTCGATCTTCTCTGTCTGCTTGCGTACTAACAGCTCTAACTGGCTCTTATGCCGGTAGAGGTCTAAGATATTCTCCACCCGTCGTCTTACAACATGTGGATTAAACGGCTTGTATACAAAGTCTGCTGCACCTTGTCAAAGCCCTTATTCTCTAACTCCGGATTCGTATCTCCGGTGATCATGATAACCGGCATGATCCCAAGCAGCTTCTTCTTCCGAAGCAGATCTAATACTTCAAAGCCACCCATTTCCGGCATTACAATATCAAGGAGCACCACACAGATCCGCATCGCATCCTTTTTAATTGCCTTGATTGCCTCGATACCATTTGCGGCTTCAATGATCTCATACTTATCTGCAAAGATCTCACTCAACAGAAAACGGTTTACTTCCTGATCATCTACGATCAATATTGTATTTTTCTTCATACGTTACCTCAGCTTAATAATTCCTACATGATTATCTATCGTTGCAAAATATACATTTTTTACAGTTCCATTCAGCTTTAATTCCCGTCTGTCTATCCTTACGACCACACCCGCGTATGCCACACCGGTAATCGTTACCCGGCTGTTTGCAGCACCATCGATCTCTTCCTGTAAGCGTGCTCTCTCTTCTTCGCACTTTTTCATTTCGCTTTCCTTGATGCCGATCGCCTGCTGAACCTTCAGATACATTTCCATCGCTTTTGGTGAATTCTGCATAACACGCCCCACGAACTTCTTCTGACCTTCCTGTAAAATATCAAGCTGCTGCTTGATCTTCACCTTCTGTACCGTAAGTCCCTGATAAGCGTCTAAAATCGCATCCGTCACGCCGATCGCAACACGCGTTAAGGTCTGGCTGGAATTACCGATGGAAAAGCTCTCTACGCCATGCAGTGCCTGGATGCTGCCTCCAATGATCACACCCTTTTGTCCGCTGACGATGACCTTATCTCCACAGGTGATCTCACTGTTTAAAATATAATTCGCCTGCACACCTGCGCCTGCATAGATCATACTCTCCTCAAAGTAGCTGCCATATACCGATCCTCCGGCGGTGATCTTTCCACCGCCTGCGCCATTCATTCCGCTCTGGACCGCGACATTGCCGCCGCTTATGATCACAGCCTTTTCCACATGTCCCTTGATCTGGACATTTCCGGTCGCCTGGATCGTGAAGCCGCTCCGCACATCCCCAAGGACATTGACATCTCCGTCGAAGTGGATATTTCCGACGCCATAATCGACATCTCCCTTGATGACCATAACCTTGGTCACCTGAAGATACTGGTTGTTCGTCAGTTCTGCTTTTCCGTCTAATGCCGCCACATAGGTCAGACGATCCTCGGAAAGTAAAAATCCCTCACCACGCAATGGCGGCAGATCCTTTCCTTTTCTCGGAACCAGCAGTTCCCCATACACATTATAGCCATACTGACCGGAGGTTGCCTTATGATACGTTGCAAGAAGCTGTCCCTTATGTACCGGCTCAAACAGATCCATCTCACGGAAGTCTACACTTCCATCTTCCTGCTTCTTCGGGATCACCGGAAGATCTGTCCGAAACTCATAGACGAAATATCCGTCACAGCCATCGATGCGCTCCCTGCCTTTTGCAATGCAGATCTTCTCATAGTAGATCTTCTCATCGATCATCCGCTGAAGCTGCTTCTCATCAATTCCCTGCTTGATCCCATTCTCCTGAAGAATGTCCATCAACTGCTTTTTGGTATAGACCTCATCCGCTCCCGGCGCATACAGTTCCATCATCACCTGCATCTTATCCGGATCGATGCTTAGCTGAACCGGAGGAATATCTAAATTGACCTCCTCGGCAGCCGCTTCATCGATCATCGCAATCACCGCATTCAGCTCTGCTTCATCCGCTAACAGTTGGCTGGCTGCCCTTTCTTCTAAGAGCTGCAGCCGCAGCTTTTTCATCTCACTTGCAGAGTAGAGTAACTGCGCGTAAGAAGATACATCTAATTCTGCCTCGAGTCCAAGACGTACCTGCTCCATCTGCTTGTCATTCATAAGTGGTCTGCAATAGAAGCTTACATCCAGATGCTCTTCTAAGCCGACACGCAGTTCATGCATCTGCTTCCATGTATACTCTCCGGTTGCAAATATGCTGACATCCACTTCGTCTTCCACACCCAGCCGGATCTCACGGATCTGTGCACCGTAAAATTCTACGGACAGATATGGATCGATGTCGATACCATATTCCTTTGCGAGACGGATCTCACGTAACTGCAGATCATCATAGCCTTCCATTGCATAACGGAAAATATCCACCTAATGTAAAATTGCGAGACGGATCTCACGCAGGATTCTGCCGTCCGTAACACTTTTTACATATGGGAGCAGATCGATCCCCTCCGATACCGCTTGACGGATCTCTGCCATGACCAGATGTTCGTATGTCGGATTCTCATAACTTGTGATGTCTATTCCTTCTTCTAAGCCCAGACGCAGCTGCTCCATCTGTAAGAAAAAATATTCCTTCTTCGCATACCTGCTGACATCTATACCGGCTTCTAAGCCCTTGCAGATCTCACTTAACTGCATCCAGTCAAAGCCCTGTTCCAGATACACGGTAAGATCCCTGCCCGCATGCTGCATCTCTGCCATGATCGTCTGCTGAAATTCATTATATGTCTCTACCTGATTCTTCTTCTGTGACATACACACCTCTATTCTTCACACTGCTTAATGCTCTGTATCACCTGTTCATACCGCTGTTCCAGTTCCGGCATCCACTGCTCCACTCCGTCAAAGCTGCCGCCACGCAAAATCTCGACAACCGGAAGCAGCTTCTCTAGCAGTACCTCTATCCCAAGGTTCGCTGCTACGCCCTTTAACGTATGGGCATAGGAAAAAGCATTCTTGACCTGTCTATAGGTAACTGCCTGTCTGAGCCCGTCCATATTCTCATCCGCCAGAAACTTTCCTAAGAATCTCAGATAGATCTCTGTTTTTCCCATAAACCGTTCCAGGGTATGCTTTGTTTCAAATCCATTCTGTTCTAGTACCTGAAGCTTCTCTTCTGTAGTCATCATATTCTCCAATCCGGGGCAGTCTGACACATTCCTGCCATACTTCCCCTCTGTAACACCGGAATGCGAAAATGAATACACAAAACGGACAGATCCTGCCGCCTTCGACTCTGACCTGTCCGTATCCTGTTCTGATCGTCCACACCACATTCGATGGTATCTTCATGCTATAATCCTAGCATTAGTATACCATTTTCCGAGGGGATACGCATTAAAAACTTTACTTTCGATCTATTTTTCAAGATAAAAAAATAAGATTTTAAAAGATACATTTATTTTTTATTTGACAAAATGCAAAAATATATTCCGCAAACATTTGCAACGCTCTTCGTGAACTAACTGCCAACTACAACCATACAAGTTCAGCAAAGGCTTCACTTGTGGTTTTCGTAAGCAGTGGATTTCACTCGCAGCT
>CACZPJ010000164.1 GCA_902782995.1 uncultured Lachnospiraceae bacterium
CGGCGTGGCGGAACTGGCAGACGCGCAGGACTTAAAATCCTGTTGTAGCGATACAGTACCGGTTCGATTCCGGTCGCCGGCATTACAAAGAGCACTGAGTAATCTCAGTGCTCTTTTTGTTATATTAAGAAAGAAGACGCCACAAGATATTTTGATGATTAGGTAAGTTCTGCCCATACCACAGCAAAAATCCGGGACATAATAGACAAAAAACATACCCCTGCTTCGGACAAAACAGAGAAAAGAAAAAAGCCATATTTTCCTAGATTGACAAAAAAATAACAAGCATGTTACAATTCAGGTAACAGGATGTGGCTATCTGGTATGACCACAACAAACAAAACAAAACGCCCGAAGTAGAAAGAGAGGTAGCGCATGGAGAAGTTCCGTGTTCTGGAGATTAAGAAGAGTGTATTTGAAGACAATGACAGAGAAGCTGATGAGGTCCGCAAGGAGTTAAAACAGAAAAAGACCTTTCTGTTAAACCTGATGTCATCCCCGGGTTCCGGCAAGACAACGACGCTGATGCGTACGATCGAAGCACTTGGCAGCGAGATGAAGATTGGCGTTATGGAGGCAGATATTGATTCGGATGTGGATGCACATACGATCGCATCTTCCGGTGCGAAGGTGATCCAGCTTCATACCGGTGGCATGTGTCATTTGGATGCAGGCATGACAAGACAGGGACTCGAAGGATTAAAGGCAGAGGATGTGGATCTTGCCATTTTAGAGAACGTAGGGAATCTCGTATGTCCGGCAGAGTTTGATACCGGAGCATCGAAGAACGCGATGATCTTAAGTGTACCGGAGGGGGATGATAAGCCGCTGAAGTATCCGCTTATGTTTTCGATCGTCGATGTCGTACTGATCAACAAGATTGATACCTTATCCTGCTTCGATTTTGACTTCGAGGCGTTTGAAGAACGTGTGAAGAAGCTGAATCCGGATGCAAAGGTCATTCCGGTCTCGGCAAAGACCGGAGAAGGAATTGAAAAATGGGCAGACTGGCTGCGTGGGGAAGTGCAGAGCTGGAATGCTTAATCGTAATAAGAAGATAAGGGATAACTGTAACGATAGATAAACGCTGATAACTTGGCAGATAGAATACGAAATGGAGAGATCTATGAAAGACTTAACGAAAATGTGGTTTCCGGACTGGTATGAATGTAAATACAACGAGAAGGTTCTGGCACTTGCGAACCATCTTGGACGCAAAAAGGGCGGAAAGGATACCTTCCTCTGGGATGATCCGGAGTATGTGATCTTAGAGGCAGGCTGTGATGACGATATGGCAGAGGTTGGCTGTCATCTCGGCATCTATGAGAAGAAGACAGCAGAAGAGATTGCAAAAGAGATGAATAAGCCGCTGGAATATGTAGACGAGCAGTTGAAGAAGCTTGCATATTACGGCGTGGCATTCTGGAATACGGACAAAGAGAAGAATGTAGACGTATTCTGGGCAGAGACATGGATTCCGGGTACGATGGAAGTAATCGTAAACAGCAAGGAGAACTGTGAAAAGTATCCGATCATCGGTTATGCCATGGAGGCATATGGACGTGTGCGCGGACCAAAGAGTTCCGGTGCATTCCCGGTAGGTGTCGGACTGATGCGTGTTATTCCGATCGAGTCAGCGATCGATGGTAACAGCCATGCAGCTTCTTATGAGGAAGTGTCTAAGTATCTGGAAGATAACGATGTATTTACGGTAACAGACTGTTCCTGCCGTACCGACCGTGAGCTGATGGGAGAAGGCTGCGGACACCTGAAGGAAGATATGTGTATCCAGATGGGGCATGCGGCAGAGTATTATATTAAGACCGGCCGTGGACGCCAGATCACGCGTGAAGAGGCATACGAGATCATCCGCAAGGCAGAAGAGAACGGCTTGATGCACCAGATCCCGAATACAGACGGAAATGGTAAGACACATGCGATCTGTAACTGCTGTGGCTGCGGATGTCTTTCCCTTCGGACAGCAGAGATGTTTAAAAATAACGATATGGTGCGTTCGAATTATGTGGCACGCGTGGAAACCGAGAAGTGTGTGGCATGCGGACAGTGCGTGGAAAACTGTCCGGTCAATGCACTGAAAATGGGTCAGAAGCTCTGCTCAAGCAAGCCGGTTATTGGCAATATTACAACGACTGTGACACCGCGTGACAGAAAGTGGACAAAGGAAAACTGGAATCCGGATTACCGTATCAACCGGGAAGATGTTGTAGAATCCGGAACAGCACCATGTAAGACAAACTGCCCGGCACACATTGCCGTACAGGGATATATCAAGCTGGCTTCCCAGGGCAGATGCTTAGAAGCATTAGATCTGATCAAGAAAGAGAATCCGCTTCCGGCAGTCTGCGGACGTATCTGCAACCGCCGCTGTGAGGATGCATGTACCCGTGGCGATGTGGATGAACCGATCGCAATCGATGAGATCAAGAAGTTTATTGCAGAACAGGAATTAGACGTAGAGAACCGCATCATTCCGACAAAGCGTCATGATTACAGCGACAAGAAGATCGCAATCGTCGGAGCAGGTCCGGCAGGACTGGCATGTGCCTACTACCTTGCTTTAGACGGTTATAGCATTACCGTATTTGAAAAATCCGAAAAGCCGGGTGGAATGCTTACGATGGGAATTCCGTCCTTCCGTCTGGAAAAAGATGTCGTAGAGGCAGA
>CACZPJ010000165.1 GCA_902782995.1 uncultured Lachnospiraceae bacterium
CTGTAATATATGGGGGTTCAGATTCTTAATCATTATTCATGAACTGCTAATTTATTAGTTGCTAATTGATTAGCATACACCCTGAGCGAGCATTGCATTTGCAACTTTCTCAAATCCGGCAATATTTGCACCGGCAACGTAGTTGCCTTCCATACCGTAACGCTTTGCAGCATCGTCGATATTGTGATAGATATTTACCATGATCTGCTGTAACTTCGCATCTACTTCTTCGAATGTCCAGCTTAATCTCTGGCTGTTCTGTGACATCTCAAGTGCGGAAGTAGCAACACCACCTGCGTTAGATGCTTTACCACAGATGAATAATACGCCATTATCCTGTAAGTATTTTGTTGCATCTAAGGTTGTAGGCATGTTAGCACCTTCACATACTGCTGTTACGCCGTTTGCTACCAACTGCTTTGCATCGTCGATCAGTAACTCGTTCTGTGTTGCACATGGAAGAGCGATGTCACACTTGATAGACCATACGCCACGTCCTTCATGGTACTCTGCGCTCTTACGAGCTGCTGCATACTCTGTTAAGCGGGCACGTTTTACTTCTTTTACGTCCTTTAATAATGCAACATCGATTCCTTCCGGATCATAGATCCATCCAGTAGAATCAGAACAGGTAACAACCTTTGCACCAAGCTGCTGTGCCTTCTGGATTGCATAGATTGCAACGTTACCAGCACCAGATACAACAACGGTCTTATCCTTCATATCCATGCCATGATCCTTTAATAACTCTTCTGTAATGTATACTAAGCCGTATCCGGTAGCTTCTGTACGTGCTAAAGATCCACCGTAAGTTAATCCCTTACCTGTTAAAACACCTTCGTACATACCACGGATTCTCTTGTACTGTCCGAACATGTATCCGATCTCTCTTGCGCCGGTTCCGATGTCACCAGCCGGAACGTCAACGTCAGCACCGATATATTTGCAAAGCTCTGTCATAAAGCTCTGGCAGAATGCCATAACTTCACGGTCTGATTTTCCCTTAGGATCGAAATCAGAACCACCTTTACCACCACCGATAGGAAGTCCTGTTAAGGAGTTTTTGAAAATCTGCTCAAATCCAAGGAATTTGATGATTCCGATATTTACAGATGGATGTAAACGAATTCCACCCTTGTATGGTCCGATTGCATTGTTGAACTGAACTCTGTATCCTGTATTTACCTGAACCTGTCCCTTATCATCTACCCAAGGTACACGGAACTTGAACTGTCTGTCCGGCTCAGTTAATCTCTCTAATAAAGCTTCCTTACGGTATGTCTCTTCATTTGCTTCAATGACTGGTCTTAAAGACTCTAATACCTCTTCTGCTGCCTGAAGGAATTCCGGTTCAGATGCGTTCTTTGTTTTGACTCTCTCAAGTACTTCATCAACGTAACTCATACTATCTATCTCCTTTACTTACTATGTAGTATCTCTTAACACTTCCATTTTAGTATGTTTTGCAGGATTTGGCAATATTTTTTTCATTTTTAGATTATTTTCATAATACTTTGGTGTAGTTTTTATCTATTTTTGCAAGTTTTGTACTTCTATAATTCAATTTTGCATACTTATTTCGAATTATATAAGTTCTGTTCATAGCTTTTATAACACCATCTTATGGATTATTTCCGCTCCAGATACTCCTTATACTTATCCTGAAAAAAGACGACCAGCTTACCAAGTGTGGCGATCAGAATCCTTGTCTCATCCTCATCTAATTCCTGCTTGATATCCTCGATCATATTTGCATGGAATCTTGCATGATGCTCATATGCACGTACTCCGGCATCGGTCAGGGACAGACGTATCACACGCTTATCCTGATTGCTGCGATGGCGTTCCACGTACTTTTTCTCTACTAAGGCATCTATACTCTTTGTCAGTGTACCGGTTGTAATATTCAGTGCATGTGCAACCTGTGTCATGCTCTTTGGCTCATCGACACCGATCGCTTCGATCACATGCATATCATTGTTCGATATGTTCCGGAATTCTCCGGTGATCAGACACTTATCCTCTATCTCCATCAGATCATTGAATAACTTTACCAGAATGTCATTTAGGGTCTTATCTGTGTTCATTCTTTTGCTCCTCTACCAGGTAAGTACCGCAGCCCCCCAGGTCAGTCCTGCACCAAAGCCTGCCAGTACAATTTTTTCTTCTTTTTCTATCATACCATGCCGGTTGACATTATCAAGCAAAATCGGAACACTTGCTGCCGAAATATTTCCGCATTCCATCAGATTCATCGGAAACTTTTCGATCGGCTGCTTCAAACGCTTAGCTACCGCTTCGATAATACGACGGTTTGCCTGATGCAGAATAAAGCAGGATATCTCATCTGCGGTCACACCCGCCTGCTCTAATGCCTGTTCAATACACTTTGGAACCGTACGGACTGCGAACTTATAGACCTCCTGACCGTTCATGGATACATAGGAAAGATCTGCTGTTGTCTTCTTATACGGATTATTCACCGGGCGGTTATCACAAGCTAATACCATGCCCTTTGCCCCGTCTGACCCATGTACAACACTCATGATACCGGTATCCTCTGCGGAAATAACGGCTGCCCCTGCACCGTCCCCAAACAGGACACAGGTGGAGCGGTCATTCCAATCCATGATCTTTGACAATACTTCTGCCCCTAAGATCAGTGCCTTTTTGCACTGCCCGCTCATCATGTATGCCTGTACCGTGCTGAGTGCAAATAAAAATCCCGAACACGCTGCCCCAATATCAAATGCGGTTGCATTCACTGCACCCAATGCACTCTGCACTTCACACGACAAGGTTGGAATAATATGATCTGATGATACCGTTGCTGCAATGATCAGATCCAGTTCCTCTGCCTCTACACCTGCATTCTCTAATGCCAGTCTGGATGCTTCGATAGCAAGGCTTGTCGTTGTTTCCTCTGTAGCAAGATGTCTTGCCTCAATTCCTGTTCTGCTTTTGATCCATTCATCGGATGTATCCATGATCCTGCTCAGATCATCATTTGTCACCCGAAGCTCTGGAACGGCACTTCCTGTTCCACATATTCTTCCTGTCATATTCAAATTCTATGCATCATCCTGTATGTGCACTTTTCCTTTTCTTTTCTATTTCCTGCTGCTATAATTTTTCATTTCCTTAGGTTTCGTTTTATCCGGTGTTCTTCAAACGCTTAGAAGCTGCGGAATCTCTGATAACGATCCTCGGCAAGTTCTTCCCCCGTACGCTTGCTTACACGCTCTAAAAATGCGCGCATTTCCTTGCGCATATAAGCGGCGATCGAAGTTAACGCTGCCTCATCTGCTCCGCCATATTCCGGGATGATCTGCTCAATGATGCCAAGCTCCTTTAAGTCCTTTGCCGTGATCTTCATTACCCCGGCGGCTTCCTTGGCACGCTTTCCATCCTTCCAGAGGATCGATGCAAAGCCTTCCGGTGACAGAACCGAATAGGTCGCATGCTCCATCATCCAGACTTCATTTCCGACTGCAAGTGCAAGTGCCCCGCCACTTCCACCTTCACCGATCATCAGGGTAAGTACCGGTGTCTTTAATGCTGACATCTCATAGAGGTTACGTGCAATGGCTTCACCCTGTCCACGCTCTTCTGCTTCCTTGCCCGGAAAAGCTCCGGATGTATTGACAAACGTAATGACCGGACGGTGGAACTTCTCTGCCTGCTTCATCAGGCGGAGTGCCTTACGGTATCCTTCCGGTGAAGGCATTCCGTAATTATGACGCATACAGTCCTTCATGTCCTTTCCCTTCTGCACACCGATCACGGTGACCGGCTGTCCGTCTAAGTAAGCAATACCACCTACGATTGCAGGATCATCCCTGAAGTAACGGTCTCCGTGAAG
>CACZPJ010000166.1 GCA_902782995.1 uncultured Lachnospiraceae bacterium
GACGTATATACATAGTCCTGATTCATTTCCCGACGCTGTCCGATATCCGTTATGGAAAATGTCTTCATGGTTTTTTCCTACCTTTCTAAAAATCTCTTTCTCAACTGTCCACAGGCACCATCAATGTCCCTGCCCATCTCTCTTCTAATAGTAACATTTATCCCCGTTTTTTCAAGCCTGTTTTTGAAATTCAGGATGTCGTGCTTCTCGGACTGGACGTAATCACGCTCCTTGATCGGATTGACCGGGATCAGGTTGATATGACAGTTCATGCCCTTTACTAACTCACACAGACGTGCAACATCCTCATTCGTATCATTCACGCCGCCGACTAGGCTGTACTCGAAGGTGATCCTTCTTCCGGTCTTTTCAAAATAATTCCGGCACGCCTGTAATACCTCCGTAATATCGTAGCTGTTTGCGATCGGCATCAACCCCTTACGCTTCTCCTGCGAAGATGCGTGCAGGGAAAGTGCAAGTGTGATCTGAAGCTTCTCCTCTGCAAGCTCATACATCCGTGGAACAATCCCACAGGTCGATACCGTAATATTTCTCTGACTGATATTTAAGCCGTTCTCATCCGATAAGAGATGGATAAACTTCAACAGATTGTCATAATTATCGAGCGGCTCTCCACTTCCCATAACGACGACATTCGAAATACGCTCTCCGATATCTGCACTGATCCGGTAAATCTGCTCTAAGATCTCGGACGGACGCAGGTTACGCACGAGTCCGTCTAAGGTAGATGCACAAAACCGGCATCCCATCCGGCATCCGACCTGTGAAGATACACAGACGGAATTGCCATGCTTATAACGCATCAGGACACTTTCGATCATATTGCCATCCGATAAGGCAAACAGATACTTTCTCGTACCGTCGAGCTTTGAGATCTGTACCAGCTCCTGTTGTAAAACGACCAGTTCACATTCCGCTTTCATCCGTTCTCTCAGTTTGACCGAAATATTTGTCATCTCGTCAAAGGATGTGACATGTCTGACATGCAGCCACTGATAGATCTGTTTTGCACGGAATGCCTTTTCTCCCCAGCCCTGTAACAGCCCGGTAAGCTCATCTAAATCCAGTGAGCGGATATCTGTTTTTCCACTGTCTTTTTCTTCTATTCCCATATTCTTCACCATTCTATTCTTCACGTATCATCCGCGCAATAAAAAATCCGTCACAGCCTGTTTCATCCGGCAGGATCTGCTTTTCATAATCACAGCGAAACTGCGGATGCTGCGCTAAGAACCATGCGACATTTTCTTCGTTCTCTGCACGGTTGATCGTACAGGTACTGTAGATCAGCTTTCCACCCGGCTTCACATACCGGTGTACGACTGCTAAGATGTCACGCTGGATCTTCACCAATTCCTCCTGCTTTTCTTCTGTCATCTTATAACGGATGTCTTTCTTTTTACGCATAACGCCTAAGCCGGAGCATGGAAGATCTGCAATGACAATATCTGCCCGATCGCTGTCTTCTTCTGTAAAAACAGATGCATCCTGACAGACCGCATCCATATTTTCCACCTTGCATCTTGCAATATTTTCCCGGATCAGACCGACCTTATACTCTGTCAGATCCCTTGCCTGTACATGTCCGGTTCCGTTTAACTTCTCTGCAATATGGATACTCTTTCCACCCGGAGCGGCACAAACATCGATCACCTGATCGCCCTGCTTTGGGGCTGCAACCTCGGCAACCTGCATGGAACTGATGTCCTGCACATAAAAAAGTCCCTCCAGAAAAGACGGCAGTGAATACAGATAATCCAGCCCGCCTGTGATATGAAAGGCATATGGCAGTGATGAATCCTGCTGCACACTTACTCCTTCTTTTTGCAGACGCGCCTCTAATTCCCCCGGTGTGATCTTCGTAAGATTCGTATGGATCGTAAGCGGTGCTTCCTGTAAAAATCCGGCTGACATCGCAGTTACCGTCTCTTTGTCATAGTCCTTTAACCACTTTTTAATCATCCATTCCGGTATCGAATAACGGACGGAAAGACTTGCAGCCAGATCCTTTTTCTCATCCGGATATGTAATCTGATCGAGATTGCGGCTGATATTGCGTAACACACCGTTCACAAATCCGGTCAGATTCGAAAAGCCCTTTTTCCGCGCTAACTTCACTGCCTCGTTGCAGGTTGCAGAGGACGGCACATGATCCATATACTTTAACTCATAGACACTGCCACGGAGCAGACAGCGGATCACCGGCTTCATTTTATTTACCTTTGTCTTTGAAAACTGATTGATGATGTAATCAATCTCAATCATATGTTCCAGCGTTCCTTCGACCTCTCTTGTCACAAAGGAACGCTCTCTTTTCTCTAAATACTGATACTTACTTAATACCGCATTGATCGCAATATGGCTGTATTCTCCATCCCTTGTGATACGAAGCAGCAATTCTAATACCAGTTCTCTTATATTTACGGAATCAGTCATCGCGGCTACGTCCTCCAAACAGGATCACCAGACGAAGTAACTGTAAGATGGCTGCTGCCGCACTTGCAACATAGGTCAGTGCCGCCGCACGCAGTACCTTGCCGGTATAGCGAAGTTCCTCTGCACCTAAGATACCGGTCTGCTCTAACAGCTTCTGTGCACGCAAGGATGCGTTAAACTCTACCGGCAGTGTTACGATCTGAAAAAGAACTGCGGCAGAAAAGAAGATGATTCCAAGTGTGATCAGAAAGCTTCCGGTTCCTCTTGAGAAAAACAGCCCAATCAAAATTAACGGCCATGCAAGGGTGGAACCGATATTGGCAACCGGAACGAGTGCACCGCGGATCGTAAGCGGCGCATAATTCTTCTGGTGCTGGATCGCATGTCCACATTCGTGTGCGGCTACGCCGACGGCTGCAACAGACGTGGAATGATAGACGCTGTCTGACAGACTTAAGGTCTTATTCCTTGGATCGTAATGATCGGTCAGATTCCCGGAAATATGCAGTACCTGCACATCATAGATGCCTGCTGCATTTAAGATCCGCTCTGCTGCCTGTGCACCTGTCATGCCGGACATACTGCGGTATTTGCTGTACTTGTTAAAGGTTGTGTTGACCCGTGCGGATGCGATCATGCAGATCACTGCTCCGATGACTACCAGAAAATAGGTCGGATCCCACCAACTGTAATACATTCCATAAGGCATATCCAAACCTCCTTTGTTCTTCTATGACTCTGTATCAATATAACTTCCTTCTAAGAGCGTATAACCACGCAGGAAATCTGCTGCCGGCATACGTTTTTTCCCTTCTAGCTGTAACTCTTCGACCGCAAGGATTCCGTCTCCGGTCTGGATCTGTAAGTTCTTTCCATCTGCCTTTATGATGCAGCCTGCTTTCTTTGGATCTCCTCCGTCTATAACAGAGGCTTTCCAGATCTTTAACATCTTGCCATCTACATAAGTATATGCACTTGGCCATGGATTCAAACCACGGATCAGACGCTCGATCTCCACAGCACCCAGCTTCCAGTTGATCCTGCCAAACCGTTTTTCGATCATACCTACATGGGTTGCTTTGGCTTCGTCCTGCTTTGTATAAACAGCAGTTCCATCCTCGATCTTTTTCATGGACGCTACACAGAGCTTTGCACCCGCCTCGGCAAGACGGTCAAACAGACTTCCGCCGGTCTCATCTTCTGCAAGTGTGACCTCCATCTTATCGATCATATCGCCGGTATCGATTCCTGTATCCATACGCATCGTTGTTACGCCTGAGACCTTGTCGCCATTGATGACTGCCCACTGGATCGGCGCAGCACCACGATACTTCGGCAACAGCGACGCATGTACGTTCAGACAGCAGTAGCGCGGCATATCTAAGATCTCTTTCGATAAGATCTGTCCAAAGGCGGCTACTACCATGATATCCGGCTGATACCCCCTTAAGTATTCCACACACTCTGTCTCACGGATCTTCCTTGGCTGATAGACCTCTAGTCCGTGTGCTAATGCAGCTTCCTTTACCGGTGAATACTGCATTGCCTTTCCTCGTCCCTTCGGCTTATCCGGCTGTGTGACAACCAGTACCACCTCATGGCCTGCCGCAAGGATCTCTTCTAATATTCCCACCGAGAAATCCGGTGTTCCCATAAATATGACTCTCATATGCTTCCTCACTTCCAAGTACTGTTTAGTCTTCCTGGTCTTCATAGACTACGTCGTGTAATTCGCCCTCTACCTTCTCGGTATAGACATGACCATCGAGATGATCGACTTCGTGGCAGATTGCACGTGCAAGCAGCTCCGTTCCTTCGATCTCAAACTCCTGCATCTCTTCATCAAATGCTCTCGCTTTTACATAATTCGGACGTGTTACGATCCCTGCCTTGCCCGGAAGACTTAAGCAGCCTTCTTCTCCGGTCTGGCTTCCGGCTGTCTCGATGATCCTTGGATTGATCATGACAAGCTGTCCCTCTCCGACATCGATCGTTACGATCCTTTTTAAAATCCCGACCTGCGGTGCTGCAAGTCCGACACCATTTGCTTCATACATGGTTTCAAACATATCATCGATCAGATCTCTGATCTTCGGGGTTACTTCCGTTACCTCTCTGCATACCTTTGTTAATACCGCGTCTCCTACATATCGAATCTGTCTTAAAGCCATTTTCTTCCTCCTGATTTAAAATCCATTCATCGGATTAAAATCAAACTGTATCAGAATATCCTGATATTGTCTGTTTTTCTCCATATAAGTTTCTATTGCATCTTTTATCTGAACCAAAACATCATACGCCGGATGTTTCAGATACAGTACTCTCTTATAAATATCATTTACTTTGGCAACCGCAGGCTCGGTCGGTCCAATGATCTGAAGCTGCGACAGCCTGTCTGTTGTATTATTTTTCTTTGTATTTTCTATGATCCTTGCAAGCAGTCCCGCCATCCTGATGCAGCGGTCTTCTACCGCAGAGGATAACAGGATCACTAACATATTCCAGACCGGCGGATACCGGAGCATGCTGCGGTAAGCGATCTCCTGCTTATAAAAAGCATTATAATCCTGTGCCGCCGCCGCGACAATACTATAATGCGAGGGATCATAGGTCTGGATGACTACTTCTCCTGCCTTATCGCCTCTGCCTGCCCTGCCTGCTGCCTGTGTCAGAAGCTGGAAGGTACGCTCCGAAGCCCGGTAATCCCCGACATGCAAAGACAGGTCTGCCGCTAATACACCCACCAGTGTGACATTCGCAAAATCGTGTCCCTTTACGATCATCTGCGTTCCGATCAGAATATCCGCTTCGTGATTTGCAAATGCGGATAAGATCTTCTCATGTCCGTCTTTATTTTTCGTGGTATCGGTATCCATACGAAGAATCCGTGCCTTAGGAAAGCGTTTGTGTACCAGTAACTCGATCTTCTGCGTTCCTGCCTTAAATCCGCTGATATGCGGGGAACCGCAGGACGGGCAGTGATCTGCCGCTTCTCTTTCATAGCCACAGTAATGACAGACGAGCCTGCCATTCTTGTGTGCACTGAGTGAAACATCGCAATGCGGACATTTTATCACGTAACCGCAGGAACGACAAGACACAAATCCTGACATTCCACGCCGGTTTAAAAAAAGCATGATCTGTTCCTTTTTCTGTAACCGGTCTTCCATCAGCTCTTCTAACTTCCGGCTTAGGATCGAATAGTTATGTGCCTTTAACTCCTCCCGCAGATCTGCCACATAACAGACCGGAAGCTGTTTTGCAATCGCACGCTTTGTCATCTCAAAAAGCAGATACTCGCCCTGCACCGCCTTATAATAGCTGTCTATCGACGGTGTTGCAGAGCCAAGCACAACCGTCGCCCCTGTCATCCGCGCACGCTCGATCGCCGTCTCCCTTGCATGATAACGCGGAACGGTCTCACTCTTATAGGAAGCTTCATGTTCCTCATCTATGATGATATACCCAAGATTTGAAAAAGGTGTGAACAGTGCAGATCTCGGTCCGATCATCACATCGATCTCTCCTGACCTGGCACGCTCGAACTGGTCAAACCGTTCTCCGGCAGACATCTTACTGTTTAAGATCGAAACACGGTCACCAAACCGGTTCTGGAAACGCATGACGGTCTGATAGGTCAGTGCGATCTCCGGGATCAGTACAATGGACTGCTTCCCCTTTACGACCGCATCTGCGATCAGTTCCATATAGACCTCTGTCTTACCGCTTCCGGTCACACCATGGATCAGACAGGTCTTTGGATGATTCGAAGCCGCATTTTTTAAAATACAATCTACAACCTCCTGCTGGGTGGGATTTAATGCAAGTGCATAATCCGCATCCTGTTCATAGTTTGCCGGGTTACGGTAACTCCGGTAACGCTCCACACGCAGGATACACTGTTCCTCTAATGCCCGGATCACATTTGCCGTAATATGAAGCTTCTGAGTCACCACCTCATAAGGAAGCTTAGGCTGTGCGATCAGTGCTTCTAACAACCGTTCTCTTGCCGTATTATGCTTTCTGCGGTAAGTAAGTAACTGCTCCATTGCCTGTTCTTTGTCTAGCAGCAGATAAATGACCCTTTTCTCCTTCTCCGCTGTCTTTTGCCGGATCGGGATCACGGTCTTAAGCGCATGGTTCATCGTACCGCCATAATTTCTACGTATCCATGCAGCAAGGGTCACAAGCTGTGATTCGATCGGCATCGCATCGGTATCAAGGCTTTTGATCTCTTTGATCTTCGCCGGATCATATTCTGCGGTTGTCGTCAGTTCCACCACAAAGCCCTTGATCGTTCTGCCTCCGCTGCCAAAAGGAACAATGACCGGTGCACCCACCGTAAGCAGATCTCTCATCTGCTCCGGTACGGCATACTGAAATGTCTTATCCAGTTTTCCCTGCGATATATCAATAATGATATTGGCATATAACCTCATCGATCATTTTCCTTTCGTCCATCGGATAAAAATGTCCCTTTATCTCCTGATACTGCTCGTGTCCCTTGCCGGCAAGTACGATCAGATCGCCCTTTTTCGCATGTGTCAGCACATAGGCGACCGCTTCCCTGCGGTCTGTGATCTTAATATAACTTCCGGTCGTCTTACGGATTCCGGTCTCTATATCTAAAATTATATCCTCCGGATCTTCATAACGCGGATTATCCGAAGTAAGTATCGTAACATCAGACAGTCTTCCTGCCACTTCCCCCATCTGATAACGCCGCAGCTTCGAACGGTTGCCGCCACAGCCAAACAGCGTAACAAGGCGCGCCGGATGATAGGCACGCAGCGTCTCTAACAGATTCTCTAAGCTGACTGCATTATGTGCGTAATCGATTAACAGTCTGTAGTCCTCAGATACCCGGATCTCTTCCATCCGCCCCCTGATCTTAATATGACGCAGTGCCAGCTTCTGACATGCAGCCGGAATATTCAATTCGCTGCATACTGCAACCGCAGCAAGGGAATTATAGACATTATAGATTCCAGGGATTCCAAGCTCTACCATGCCCTCGCATGCCCCGCTTAAGCGATAACGCATACCAAGACAGTCTGCATACGTCTCATAGGTGATCTGTCCCGCCATATAATCTGCACAGCTTTGGATTCCATATGTAACAAAAGTTCTTCCGCTTCTTCTTGCTGCCTTTTTGACACAACAGTCGTCCGCGTTGATCAGACACCGCCTGCTTCTTGCAAAAATCCGGCTCTTGCACGCCAGATACTCCGCAAAGCTTGCATGCTCTCCCGCCCCGATATGATCCGGGGAGATATTGGTAAATACTCCGATGTCAAAAACGATCCCATCGACCCGGTGATTTTTTAATCCCTGGGAGGACACCTCCATGATGCAGAACTCACATCCTGCATCTACCATCCGCCGCATCATCTGCTGGATCACCAGTGACTCCGGTGTCGTATTCGGATATGCGGTATTCTCCTCCCCGAAAAAGATTCCCATCGTTCCGATCATCCCCGCCTGACAGCCGGCATAACAAAGCATCTGATAGACCATGCAGGCGGTAGAAGTCTTGCCTTTCGTTCCGGTAATTCCGATCACACGAAGATGCCTTGCCGGATTCCCGTAAAATTCCGCAGCAAGTGCGGCAAGTGCTTCCCTGGTATCCCGCACCCGGATCACTGTGACATCCGCATCGATCACCACATTGTGCTGTACCACACAGACCGCAGCTCCGCGGCACACCGCTTCATCGATATAGTCATGTCCGTCACGATACTGTCCCTTTAAGCAGACAAACATACTTCCCTTACGAACCTTCCCGGAGTCATAACAGATCTCCGTGATCTTTTTCTCAAGTTCTCCCTGTAAACATAAAAAATTACAGTTCTTCAGTAACTGTTTTAAGTATGCCATCTGCATTCCTTTTCATTTTTGCACTTGTATTATTATATGCCATGACCGGAGTTTTTACAAGTTTTCCACCTGTTTTGCGCCGCATATTTTTTCTGCATCCGGGAATACTTCTACCATGAAAAAAAAATTTTTTATCTGCGGACTGACCGGCTGGTGCATGGAGATCCTCTTCACCTCGCTTGGTGCGCTCCGCAACCATAATTATAAACTGATTGGAAGGACTTCGATCTGGATGTTCCCGATCTATGGGATGGCAGCTATCATTGATCCGATACACAGACATCTTACAAATCTGCCGGCACTTTTCCGGGGAGGTATCTACACGGTCGGCATCTATACCGGTGAATTCATCAGTGGAAGCCTTTTAAAAAAACTGCATATGTGCCCCTGGGACTACAGTAAGGCAAAATCGAATATCAAGGGAGTCATCCGTCTTGATTATGCCCCGCTTTGGATGCTCGCAGGACTTACCTTTGAAAAGATCCTTGATCTTTCCAACAAAAATGCAACAAAAAA
>CACZPJ010000167.1 GCA_902782995.1 uncultured Lachnospiraceae bacterium
ATAACAGAACATAGCTTATACGAAAAGATGAGAGCAATCTCATCTTTTTTGTGTCACAGGATTTGTAGGGAAAATCTTCTTATAGCGATGCATTTTCATACTACACAGAAATTGCTATATTTGCTCCGAATTCCGAATTTAAGATTCTTCATAAGTCGCAAATGTATCAATTTCTGTGTGGTATGCGAATTGTATATAATGTAAGAAGATTTCTCCTACAAATCAATAGGAGTAATAGGGTTGAAAATAAATTTTCACGCGCAAATTTGTGCCTGCAGCCCAAAGTTTGCAGGTTATGGAAAGGCATGGGT
This sequence comes from uncultured Lachnospiraceae bacterium, assembly GCA_902782995.1. Lineage (GTDB taxonomy): Bacteria > Bacillota > Clostridia > Lachnospirales > Lachnospiraceae > Roseburia_C. Next base: position 312 of record CACZPJ010000167.1, read on the forward strand.
AATTTTATGGTAAGAAATGGTTTTTACCGCATCATCCAGGCTTGTGTGGGTGTATTCCTGCGTCTGCATTCCTGCCCGCTTCCAAGGATCTGTGAGGGGAGTGGAAGCCTGATGCAGATCGCACAGATCACAAAAGAAGAAGGAAAAAGCAGTCTTTTGATTCTCACCACACCGGGAACATTGCGACGGGGTGCATTAGATGACTTATTTGCCGGATTACAGCAGGAAGGGATTGCTTATACGATCTATTCCGGTATCCGGGAAGAACCGGATATTGATCATATAGAGGAAGCAGTCTGTTGTTATAAGGAGCATCACTGTGATAGTATTGCAGCCATCGGCGGAGGATCTGTGATAGATTGTGCAAAGGTCATGGCAGCACGCATCGTGCGCTCCGGGAAAAGCATACCGCAGATGAAGGGAATCTTCCGGATCAGGAAAAAGCTGCCGCTTTTTCTAGCAGTGCCGACGACGGCAGGCTCCGGTTCTGAGGTGACGATGGCAGCAGTCGTAAGAGATGGACAGGCAAAGGGCAAATATCCGGTGGAAGATTTTTGTCTGGTGCCTGCGTATGCGGTTCTTGATGCAAGGCTGTCTGTTACCCTGCCACAGAAGCTGACTGCGGAGACAGGAATGGATGCACTGACACATGCGATCGAATCCTATACGAACCGGTACGGCAGCAGCTATGCCAGAGACTATGCGAAAAAAGCAACGGTATTGATCTGGGAGAATCTGCCGCTTGTGTATGAGGATGGAACGGATGAGAGAGCAAGGGCAGCAATGTTACGCGGCTCTTCCTATGCCGGGGTTGCGTTTACGAATGCGATGGTCGGTTATGTACATGCGATCGCCCATGCAGTCGGTGGCAGATATGGCATCTCCCACGGGCTTGCGAATGCAGTGATCCTTCCGGTTGTGCTTGAAGCATACGGGAAAAGCGTCGAAAAGTCACTCGCAGAGCTTGCAGATGCAGTTGGAATTGATGGAACAGATGATACAAAAAAAGCAGAAGCATTTATCGGGCAGATCAGGGAACGTAACCATAGGATGGGCATACCGGATCATCTTAAACAGATACAGGAAGCAGACATTCCATTGCTTGCCCGGAGCGCGATCAGAGAGGCAAATCCGCTGTATCCGGTACCACAGATCTGGGATCAGAAGCGCATGGAAGAAGTAATCATGGAAGTAAGGAAAGGAAGAAAGGCATGTTAGATCAGAATACATTTACCGAAACAATACGTGAGGTTGGCGAGATTATCCGTACAGCAGCAGAGCCGATGTCCAGAGAAGAGATCTTAAGCTATTTTAAGGAAATGGAGCTGACAAAGGAACAGGAGGATATGGTGTTAGAATTCTTACTGACGCCACATGAGGACGAGAACCCGGAGCCGGAAGAGGACAGCGAACCGGAGGCAGAAGCAGAAGATGCTTCGGCAACCGTCAGTGTGATCGATGAGATCGAACAGTCCTTAAAGGAAGAGAAGGGAATTGCGGTAGGAGAAGAGCAGAAAACACAAAAACAGTCCGGGAAGGAAACAGAGTGCCTGCCGGATTCTAAGATGTTCCGTATGTATCTGGAAGAATTAAAAGGGCTTAAGACCTATTCCGATGCAGAGTTACAGGAGATGTACCAGAAGCTGTCAGCCGGAGAAGAGAAGGTCATATCCGAGATTTCGAATGCGTGGCTGCCGAAGGTGCTTGAGATTGCCAAACGGCTTGCAACAACAGCGGAAGGCTTCGAGGATGTAGTACAGGAGGGAAATATGAGTCTGTTTTTACGTCTTTCAGAGCTGTGTGGATGTGGCGAAGATCTGGATATAGAGCAGGAATTAGAGGATGCGGTAGAGCTGGCAATGAAGTCTAGTATTTCAGAGCTTGCAGGAGAGGATGACAGTGAGCATGCCATGGTCGGTAAGGTCACACTGGTCAATGAAGCGAAAAAATATCTGACAGAAGAAAACGGGAAAGAGCCGACGATCAAGGAACTTTCCGAATATACCAGACTTGGGGAAGAGGAATTAGAGGACATTCTTTTAATGATCCAGAAGGCAGGAGAAGCTGCAACGAAAAAGCAGTAGGAAGATGGGAGATCGCAATGCATGAGGTGATGGCAAAGGGGATTTTGTCTGCAAAAAACGGAATGAATATCTATCGTGGATGCCAGCATGGATGTATTTACTGTGATGCCAGAAGTGACTGTTATCAGATGAAGCATGCATTTGAGGACATTGAAGTAAAGGCAAACGCACCGCAGCTGTTAGAGCAGGCATTACGGAGCAAACGGAAAAAGTGCATGATCGGAACGGGTGCGATGAGCGATCCCTATATGCCGTTAGAAAAGGAACTGCAGCTCACCAGACGATGCTTAGAGTTGATCGAAGCATATGGATTCGGACTTGCGATCCATACAAAGTCTGATCTGATCCTACGGGATCTGGATTTGTTAAAAAGTATTCACAGCAAGACAAAGTGTGTGGTACAGATGACACTTACGACATATGACGAAGCATTGTGCAGGGTCGTAGAACCGGGTGTCTGTACGACCGGGCGGCGCGTGGAGGTGTTAAATATTCTGCGCGACGAGGGAATCCCAACGATTGTCTGGATGACACCGATCCTTCCATTTATCAATGACACAGAGGAAAATATCCGTGGTATCTTAGATTACTGCATACAGGCAGGCTGCTACGGGGTGCTGTTTTTTGATATCGGACTGACACTCCGGGATGGTGACAGACAGTATTACTACCAGAAGTTAGACCGGTATTTTCCGGGAATGAAGGAACGCTATATCAGAACCTATGGGAATTCATACAATGTACCATCGATGCAAAACAAGGCACTGATGAAGCTTGCATTATCGGTCTGCAGGGAGCATGGTATGCTCTGCGATCCGGGGAAAATGTTTACTTATATGCAGACTTTTGAGGATAAGCAGGCAGGAGAACAACTGAGTCTGTTTTAATACCAGCAGATCCGATTGTGTCCGGTGCACAATAAAACATGTTCAGAAAAGCCATTTACAGAAAAACAATATGCGTGATAGGATAACCGTAACATAAAACAGCAAAGACGCTTCGGTCGAAAGACCGGGCGTCTTTTTTGCTGTATAGCCTATACAGCAAAAGCGAGCGCACACTTTATTTTCAGTTACCTATGAAATGAGGAGGTTTAAAGTAATATGAAGAAAAAATTATTATCGATCGTAATGACAGTGGTATTGACCGTATCCATGAGTGCCTGTGGAAAAAACAGCGCAGATACAAACACAGGCAGTGCAGCAACCGAAGCTGCAAAGACAGAGAATACAGAGAAAATCGTGCTGGGAATCAACGACTGGCCGGGCAGCTACTGGTGGCTTGCAGTTGATGATCTTGGCTACTTTAAGGAGCAGGGCGTTGACGTAGAAGTGAAGCTGTTTTCGAATTACTCGGATGGATTAAATGCCCTGATCTCAGGCAGTGTGGATATGTTTGTACCGGCACTTGCAGATATTATTCCGGGCTATGTCAACGGAGGTAATATCAAGGTTGTCATGGTGCAGGACTTTTCCGCCGGTGCAGATGGTGTCATTGCAAAAAGTGACATCAAGGATGCAAAGGATCTGAAGGGAAAAAATATCGGAATTGAATTTGGCGGCAGTGATCATCTGTTACTTTTAAAATGCTTAGAGAATGCAGGACTTACCACAGATGATGTAAACCTTGTCAACATGTCGACTGGAGATGCTGCAAACGCATTTATCAGCGGTTCTCTTGATGCGGCAGCAGTCTGGGAGCCATCCCTTTCCATGGCACAGAAGGAAACCGGCGGCAATATTCTTGCAACCTCCGGGGATAAGGAGTATGAGGGTCTGATCCCGGCAGTGCTTGCAGTCAACGGAGATTCCTTAAAAACAAAGCGCAACGAGATGAAGTCCGTAATGAAGGCATGGTACAATGCGCGTGATGCGTATGAGAATAACTTTGATGAATTTGCAAAGGCAGTATCGAGTCATGCAGAAGTGACACCGGACGAGTTTCAGACGCTGATGGACGGTTGTGATGTCAGAACCATGGAGGAAAATGTAGAAGCCTTTAAGGATGGTGACAGCTATGTCAATCTGGAAAACTGCGCCGAGATGCTTGGCGGCTTCTTAAAGGATAATGGACTGATCAGTGAAGCACCGGATAATTACAGTGATCTGTTTGACAGCTCCTTATTTGAGGAAGTCTATGAGGAATTGAAATAAGCCCGGATGTGCTTAATGTAAAATAGCATGATTTGTGAAAAAGAGGTCGATTATATGCAGAAAATAAAAAAGATTGTTGACTTATCCCATGAACTGCGAAACGGAACAGTTGTCTATCCGGGTGATCCGGTCGTAGACATTACCGTTGCGACCACGAAGGAAGCAGACGGATATAATCTGTCGAATGTACATATCGGATCGCAGTCCGGTTCGCATGTGGATGCACCGTATCATTTTAAGAGTGATGCGAAAACAGTAGACCGGATGGAACTGTCTTATTTTATGGGGAATGCGCTTGTCATAGATGCTTCTTATAAGAAGGAGCGCGAGGCAATTACCTTAGAAGAAGTAAAGAAGTATGAGAATCAGATCAGGCAGGTGGATATTGTGATGTTTCGGACAGACTGGTACCGCTATGAAGGGGAGGAGCGTTTTTTTGATCATCCGTATCTGTCCAAAGAAGCAGGCGAGTATCTGTTGGCAAGTGGGATCCGTACGCTTGCAATCGATGCGATTAATTTAGATGAAACGGGTGGTACACAGTTTCCGGTTCACGAAATGTATGCAAGGGAGAGTGGACTGATCGCAGAGAATCTGGCACATTTTGATGAGATTGATTTTGCAGAACCATTTGTTATATTTTTACCGCTTAAGCTGACCGGAGTGGATGGATCACCGGTACGTGCGGTGGCAGTTGATTTTGCCGGATAAAATATTACTACAGGTGAAAGGGGACAGCGATGAAGCAGAAGATAAAGGCAGCGGTCATTCAGGCAGCACCGGTCTTTTTAGATCTTAAGAAGTCTGTAAAAAAGGCAGTCGGATATATCGATGAGGCAGGCAAGGAAGGCGTAGAGCTTCTCGCTTTCCCGGAATCCTTCCTGCCGGGTTTCCCATGGTGGTTAGATCTCGGTGATCCGACCGTGTATGGCATGCCGTTTTTCAAAAAGTTTTATGAAAATGCATTAGAGCTTCCTTCACCGGAGTTAAAGGAGATCGGAGAGGCGGCGAGAAGAAATCATATGTACGTCTGTATGTCTGCAACCGTGCGTGATATGGGCAGTCTGTATCTGGCACAGCTCTGGTTTGATGACCGCGGCAACCTGATCGGACAGCACCGCAAGATCAAGCCGACGAATGCGGAACGGACGGTATGGGCGGAAGGAGACGGAAGTACGATGAAGGTCTTAGATACACCGCTTGGCAGATGCGGGGGACTGCTCTGCTGGGAGAATCTGATGCCGGCAGCACAGCTTGTGATGGCAGCACAAAATGAGCAGATCCATGTGGCATCCTGGCCGGCGGGATCTACCAGAGAACAGCATATGTATCACAGGGATACGTTTATCCGTACCTGCCAGCAGTATGCAGTTGTGACCGGAACCTTTGTCCTTGCGGCAAGCCAGCCTTATACAGAGGATCAGTTAGAGGCTATGTGCGGAACGGATACTTATAAGAGAGAATTTATCCCGGTCGGAGGCGGTTTATCGGCGATCTATGATCCGATGGGAAGACGGCTGACCGATGAATTGGATGAAAAGGCAGAAGGGATCCTGTATGCCGATCTTCATCTGCCGGATGTGATCGAAAGCAAGTACTATTTTGATCCGGCAGGGCATTATTCCAAGGGAAGCGTGATCCAGGTTATTTTCCATACTGAAAATCAGGCGGGTGTGATCATAGACGGCAGACAGGTGCTTCAGGAACTTCCGTATGAAGAGTTATCCGGTATGGTCGAATAACTGCATTTGTGCATTCGTGCCAATCAGACGAATTTCTTTGTGCAGCAGGAACATTGTAAAAGAAGAAAAATGGCTGCATAATAAGTGCAACAAAACAAAGAAAACAAACAGCAAAGACGCTAAGGAGAGATCCTAAGTGTCTTTTTTGTTTATCAGGAGATTAGATAGGAGGATGATTTTTATGGAATACAACGTAAAAGAGCATTTACATTATGGAGGGATCCCAAGCTTTAATTCATTTCCGGTTACACAGGATGTAGAGGGAGCAGACATCGCGATCATGGGTGTACCGTTTGACAGCGGTGTAACGAACAGACCGGGAGCAAGATTCGGTCCGAGAGCAATCCGTAACATGAGCGGACTGGCATGCTGCTTTAAGTATCCGTGGGATTATAAGATTGCCGAAACAACGAAGATCGTCGATTATGGCGATGTCGGATATTATGTCGGACCAAAGACAACAGAGGTTATGTTACAGGAAACACATGACCATGCAAAAAAGATCTTAGATGCGGGCTGCAAGCTTCTGACACTTGGCGGCGATCACACGATTCCTTATGGAATGGTTCGTGCCGCAAGTGAAAAATACGGTAAGCTGGCACTGCTTCACTTTGATTCCCATCAGGACAGTACCCCAAGCACAGACGGCAACGTATCACATGCGAACTTCGCATATGATTTACAGGCAGAGGGATGCATCGATCCATCCCATTCCGCACAGGTATTTATCCGTACCGAAATGACAGAATGCGGTTACCATATTTTCTATGCGCAGGATGCGGTATTCATGGATATGGAGGACTTAGCAGCGAAGATCAAAGCAGTCATCGGAGATATGCCGGTATATATTACCTTCGATATAGATGCACTTGACCCATCGGCAGCACCGGGAACCGGAACACCGGTTATGGGTGGACCGACATCCGCACAGGTAAGAAAGCTGTTACATGCATTAAAGGGTATCAATGTAGTAGCGGCAGATCTTGTAGAAGTGCTTCCGGCATATGACCAGAGTGAGATCACTGCACTTGCAGCAGCAAATATTGCAATGGATCTGATGTATCTGATGGACAACAAATAATGAGGAAATGAGGTAGACGATTATGAAGAAAAAAATCTTAAGTGTGATTCTTACATTAGCAATGGCAGCATCCCTTACCGCGTGTGGGGGGAGTAAAAGTAATACAACAGCCGGTGATGCCGCAGCCGATACACAGTCTGGCTCAGGAGATCTGACCGAGGTATCTCTTGGAACAGTAGCGTGGCCGACCAACATGATGTTTTATCTGGCAGATAAGGAAGGCATTTTTGAGAAAAACGGCTTAAAGGTCAACATTCAGGAGTTCTCATCCACAACCGACAGCTCGAATGCATTTATCGGTGGACAGACAGATTTCTGTACCTATGCATCTTCTGAGACAATCTCTCCGTTTGCAGAGGGCGCAGAGTTTTCCGTAGTCCTTGAAACCGATAAGTCAAACGGCTGTGAAGGAATCGTAGCAACCTCTGACATCAAGTCTGTAGCAGACCTTAAGGGTAAGACAGTAGCGACACAGCTTTACAGCGTAGACCATATGTTATTACTGACCTTATTAGATGAAAACGGAATGTCTGAAAAAGACATCAATATCGTTGATATGTCGATTCAGGAATCCGGTAATGCGTTTGTAGCCGGTCAGTGTGATGCGGCTTCCATCTGGGATCCATACTTCTCACAGGCAAAGGCAGCAGGTGGTACGGAATTATATTCGACGAAGGATAACCCGGATCTGATCACCGATATTCTTGCCGCTTCAAACACGATCTGTAAGGAAAAGCCGGAAGCAGTCAAGGCACTGATCAAGAGTTACTTCGAAGCAGTCGAATACTGGAAAGCAAACAAGGACGAAGCAAGTGCATACATGGCAGATAAGCTTGGCGTAGATGCGGATGAATTCAACAGTGAGATGGACGGACTTTTCGTTCCGGACGCACAGAGTGCCGTAGAAGCGTTTACCGAAGCCGATGACTATACATACTGGGGCTATACACAGAACAAGGTACTTGAGTTTATGACAGAGCTTGGTGTATTAGACAAAAAAGTAGACTGCGGTGATATGATCGACGCAAGCTTTGTAAAAGAACTTGCAAAATAATCC
>CACZPJ010000168.1 GCA_902782995.1 uncultured Lachnospiraceae bacterium
ATTATTGATTACGATGCAGGCAACTTAAAAAGCGTGGAAAAGGCTTTGAAGTATCTTGGTGAGGACAGTATTATCACCAGGGATTTTAAGCGGATCGAACAGGCAGACGGTGTGATCTTACCGGGCGTTGGTGCCTTTGGAATGGCGATGGATAACCTGAAAAAGTATGAGCTGGATAAGGTGATCCATGAGGTCTGCGAAAAGGGCACACCGTTTCTCGGAATCTGCCTTGGCTTACAACTGATGTTTGATGGAAGTGAAGAAAGCGAAGGTGTGGAAGGCCTTGGACTACTGTCCGGGGACATCGTGAAGATTCCGGATAAGGAAGGGTTAAAGATCCCGCATATCGGCTGGAATTCCCTGACCTTACAGAATGATGGACGGCTTTTTGCGGGATTAGAAGCGGATCCATACGTTTACTTCGTGCACTCGTATTATCTGAAAGCAAAAGATCCTAAGATTGTCAAGGCGATTACCGAATACAGCACGACGATCCATGCTTCGGTAGAGAAGGACAATATTTTTGCGTGCCAGTTCCACCCGGAGAAGAGTGGACAGATCGGACTTTCGATCCTGAAGAACTTTGCAGCAGTACAGGGAGGCTTGAAATAATGTTTACAAAGAGAATTATCCCATGTCTGGATGTTAATAACGGAAGAGTAGTAAAGGGCGTGAACTTCGTGAATCTGCGTGATGCGGGTGATCCTGTTGAGATTGCTGCGGCATACGATAAGGCAGGAGCAGATGAAGTTGTATTTTTGGATATTACCGCTTCTTCGGATGCACGGGCAACGGTCGTGGATATGGTGCGCCGTGTAGCAGAGAATGTGTTTATCCCGTTTACGGTTGGTGGCGGAATCCGTACGGTTGAGGACTTTAAGGTGCTTTTAAGAGAGGGTGCGGATAAGATCTCGATCAATTCCTCTGCGATCAATACACCGAATCTGATCAGCGATGCAGCAGATAAGTTTGGAAGCCAGTGTGTGGTCGTTGCGATCGATGCAAGACGGCGCGTGGATGGATCGGGCTGGAACATTTATAAAAATGGTGGCAGGGTAGATGTCGGAATGGATGCTGTTGAGTGGGCAATGCAGGTGGATAAGCTTGGCGCAGGAGAGATCCTTTTAACCAGCATGGACTGCGATGGAACCAAGGCGGGTTATGATCTAGAGCTTACCAGACAGATCGCGGAGAACGTATCGATTCCGGTGATCGCATCCGGTGGTGCAGGAACGAAGGAACATTTTTATGAGGCATTAACAGAAGGGAAAGCAGATGCAGCACTTGCAGCATCCTTATTCCACTACAAGGAACTTGAGATTATGGATCTTAAGAACTATCTGGCAGACAGAGGCGTTTCTGTTCGCCGTTAGAATGGAGTACGATATGGGCATGATTGAAAATGACTGGCTGCCGGCTGTACAGGAAGAGTTTAAAAAGCCATATTACCGGCAGTTGTATACATTTGTGAAAAATGAATATCAGACGCATGTGATCTATCCACCGGCAGATGATATTTTTAACGCACTGTATCTGACACCGCTTTCGAAGGTGAAGGTATTGATCTTAGGTCAGGATCCATACCACAATGAGCATCAGGCGCATGGACTCAGCTTTTCGGTTCTGCCGGAGCAGAAGGATATTCCACCTTCCCTGCAGAATATTTACAAGGAACTGCATGACGACTTAGGCTGCTATATTCCGGATAACGGCTATCTGAAAAAGTGGGCAGACCAGGGCGTGTTACTTCTTAATACGGTGCTGACCGTGCGTGCACATCAGGCGAATTCCCATCAGGGAAGAGGCTGGGAACAGTTTACCGATGCGATCATACAGGCAGTCAATGAACAGGATCGTCCGATCGTCTATCTGCTCTGGGGCAGACCGGCGCAGAGCAAGATCCCGATGTTGACGAATCCGAAGCATCTGATCTTAAAGGCTCCGCACCCAAGTCCGCTATCGGCATACCGGGGATTCTTTGGCTGCAAGCATTTCAGCCAGACCAATGCATTTTTGGAGAAGAACGGAATTGAGCCGATCGACTGGCAGATTGAAAACATAGGTTAGATAAAGAGTACCCCGTGATGTTATCACGGGGTATTAAATTGCCCTGAAAATGAGGAGTGCCCCGGTATCTGGAGACACCGAGGCAATTATGAAAAAATTTATCTAAAAACATGAGATTCCTTATTGATATGAACAAAGTATAGCAATAATGTATGAACAAACTATGAACAACCAGTGAAAATATTGTGAAAAGACACAAATAGATAGTTGATTTGCAAAAATACTTGTATAAAACAGACAAAAGCGATTGCTTGAAAAGAGAATGCCTTGGTGGTATAATTTTTACAGACAGTTATGCCGATAAAATAATATAGAATGGACAAGGATGTCAACTTTGTATTTGCAGCCGAAAGTCTGCAGTCTGAGAGAAAGGTGTGATTATTAGTATGGCAGGTATTATGAGTTACGATTCCAACTCGATCAGTACGTTATTTTCCAGTTTGGGAAGCAGATCGAATAAGAATATGACGACTGATATGCTTGGAATCAGTTATACGGATTATGCAACAATACGTTCGGGCAGTTATTTCAAGCTGCTCCGCAGCTATTATTCGGAAGGAAGCAATAAGACAGACAGTACTTCTTCCAAAAAAACTTCGACCTCGACAGCAAAGGATACGACAGCGAAGCTTGCAGCAACTGAGCAGAGTGCAGAGGATCTGAAGAGTTCTGCGGACAAGTTGTTAGAGAAGGGAAGCAAGTCACTGTTTCACCAGACCACCTCTATGGGTGAAGACGGTAAGACAACGACGAAGTATGATACCGATAAGATCTATAGTGCAGTCAAGGATTTTGTAAGCAATTACAACAGCCTGATCGATAAGGCAGGCGATTCGAATGTGACCGGTATCTTAAGTGCAGCCGCTTCCATGACGAATATGAGTAAAGCGAATGCCGGACTTTTAAGTTCGATCGGTATTACAAGAGATGAGAATAACAAGCTTGTTTTAGATGAAGAGACATTTAAGAAGGCAGATATGAGTACCGTGAAGTCCCTGTTTCATACAACGGGTTCTTATGGTTATCAGATCTCTGCACAGGCATCGATGATCGATTACTATGCATCGAATGAGGCAAGCAAGTCGAATACATACAGTAAGAATGGTATGTATACCTACAATTACAATACAGGTGAGATTTATAATTCGGGATTTTAATTCATAAAAAAGCTCCGGGAACATTTCGTTCCTGGAGCTTTTTTATGTCTGTATCGGACGGTTTTTAGTTATCGTTTGCATCATCATCAGACATTGCATATACCTGACGTTTTCTTGCCATTTCATCACTTTCAAGATATTCATCGTAAGTAGTGATCTTATCAATGATCGTTCCGTTTGGCATGAATTCAATGATACGGTTTGCGGTCGTCTGTGTAAACTGGTGGTCACGAGAAGCAAACAGTACAACGCCAGGGAACTTGATCAGACCATTATTCAGTGCAGTGATCGATTCCATGTCGAGGTGGTCGGTCGGCTCATCTAAGATTAAGACATTGGATGCCATGATCATCATACGGGAGAGCAGGACGCGGACTTTTTCTCCACCGGAGAGGACACGCATCTTCTTCATTCCGTCTTCTCCCGCAAAAAGCATTCTGCCAAGGAATCCACGTACATAGGTAGCGTCCTTGATCTCGGAGAACTGTGTCAGCCAGTCAGTGATCACGAGGTCTGTATCGAAGATCTCGGTATTGTCCTTCGGGAAGTAGGACTGGGAAGTGGTAACACCCCATTTGTAACTTCCTTCATCCGGTTCCATTTCTCCGGCAAGGATCTTGAATAAAGTTGTTTTTGCAAGCTCGTTGCTGCCGACGAAGGCAACCTTGTCATCATGTCCTAAGATAAAGGATACATTGTCGAGTATCTTGACGCCGTCGATCGTCTTGCTGATTCCGTCTACGGTTAAGACTTCGTTACCGATCTCACGCTGTGGACGGAAGTCGATGTATGGATACTTACGGCTGGATGGACGGATCTCGTCAAGCTCGATCTTCTCTAAGGCTTTCTTACGGGAAGTAGCCTGTTTGGACTTGGAAGCATTTGCAGAGAAACGGGAGATGAATTCCTGTAACTCCTTGATCTTTTCTTCCTTCTTCTTGTTGGCTTCCTTCATCTGTTTCACAAGAAGCTGGCTGGACTCATACCAGAAGTCATAGTTTCCGGCATAGAGCTGGATCTTACCATAATCGATGTCTGCGATCGAAGTACAGACTTTATTTAAGAAGTAACGGTCATGGGATACAACGATAACCGTATTTTCAAAGTTGATCAGGAATTCCTCTAACCATGCGATCGCATCTAAGTCTAAGTGGTTCGTCGGCTCGTCGAGTAAGAGGATATCCGGGTTGCCGAATAATGCCTGTGCAAGTAAGACCTTGACCTTGGTTGCACCCGGCAGATCCTTCATGATCGCATAATGGTCTTCGGTAGGGATGCCCAGACCGTTTAAGAGCATGGCAGCATCGGATTCTGCATTCCAGCCATCCATCTCGGCAAATTCACCTTCCAGTTCACTCGCACGGATTCCGTCTTCGTCCGTGAAGTCTTCTTTTGCGTAGATCGCATCTTTTTCCTTCATGATGTCATAGAGACGCTTGTTTCCCATGATAACCGTATCTAATACCGGATATTCGTCATACTTGAAGTGATCCTGCTGTAAGAAGGAGAGACGCTGTCCCGGTGTGATGACAACTTCACCACTGGTAGATTCAAGCTGACCGGATAAGATCTTTAAAAAAGTAGATTTACCGGCTCCGTTTGCTCCAATCAGACCATAGCAGTTGCCTTCTGTGAATTTAATATTAACGTCTTCAAAGAGGGCTTTTTTTCCCAACCGTAAGGTTACGTTATTTGCACTGATCATAACTTAATTGATTCCTTTCTTTCTATAATATATATCAAAACATAACACATCAATTTATCATTGTATCGTAAAATCAGTATTTTGCAAGTATTTTTACAGTCCACCGGGATTTTTTATGGAAGTTCCGGCTTCTTATTTTGGAAAAACATGAGAAATGATGGGATATTGTACTTCGTTTCGTACAGTCTGAAATCTTTACAATCGACAAATTAAATGATAAAATGAGTCTTAAGTCGCAAAGACATATTATTTTATTTACAATCATAAGGAGGAATACAAATGTCCAGAGCAAAACAGTCAATGGATGGTAACACAGCAGCAGCTCATGTAGCTTATGCGTTTACAGATGTTGCAGCTATTTACCCAATTACCCCATCCAGCCCAATGGCAGATACTGTTGATCAGTGGTCAGCAGCAGGACAGGAGAACATCTTCGGCAATCAGGTTAAGGTTGTAGAGATGGAATCAGAAGCAGGAGCAGCAGGTGCCGTTCACGGATCTCTTGCAGCAGGTGCTTTAACAACAACATTTACAGCTTCCCAGGGTCTTTTATTAATGATCCCTAACATGTACAAAATCGCTGGTGAGCAGCTTCCATGTGTATTTGATGTATCCGCACGTACAGTTGCTACACAGTCCTTAAATATTTTCGGTGATCACAGTGACGTATATGCTTGTCGTCAGACAGGTTTCGCTATGTTATGTGAGACAAACCCACA
>CACZPJ010000169.1 GCA_902782995.1 uncultured Lachnospiraceae bacterium
CCTTTCTCAAATAAAAAAGCTTCCGATGGGACTCGAACCCACGATCTATTGATTACGAATCAATCGCTCTACCAACTGAGCCACGGAAGCAATCTGTGAAAATCACACTTGCATATTATATCCGTAAAATCAGAATAATGCAATCCCTTTTTGCAAAAAAACGAAAAAAGTTGCGAAGAAATGATAAAAATTATATAATGAGCGCAAGTGAGAAGAATGCAAATTTATTTGCATTCAGCGAACGGCGATATTTTTGAACTTGTACTGCGAATCAATAAATATGAACAAGTAGGGCGATAGCCCGGATTGTGAATGTTTGTTGCAATTTCGAAAGTTCGAAGAACGAAGAAATTGTAATTATTATTAACTTAAGTAGGTAATGCCAAAAGTGGAGTAGAATAAATATAAGGAAGGTATTTCTATGGGTGAGGAAAGAAACCAGCAGACAGCAGCAGAGGTAAAGGAATTTGTTTCAGGTGATTCTGCTGCAACAAGCATTCGTAAGAAGGCAAGTCAGGCAAAGCGTTCTTATAACCGGAAGCATCCGGCACTGAATGTGGAGGAACTGTGTAAGGAACAGCCGCTTTTTGTTGTTGCAGTCTATGCCGTGCTTGCAGTGATCGTGATCCTGCTTGCAGCATTTGCATGTAAGACACCGATCGTTCCGGTCTGTGTGATCGTAATTATTGAGACACTTTTAGCAGTGTGTCTGCATAACCTGCCGCTCTGGCTGCATGTAACCGTGATGGCAGCAGAGATCATCTGTGGCGTGATCTTTCATCAGGTGGCACTTATGATCTTAGCAGCAGCACTTTATCTTGCCGCAATCTTTACACTTCGTTTCCTGATGCGGGAAGCGTAAGCAATCCGGTAACGGAATCAGGCAGCGTATGGAAAATGGTACGCTGCTTTTATTATGTACGAATACGAAGGAGAAAGTACGTGACCTTAAACCAATTAAAATATGTGATTACAACTGCAAAATCCAATTCCTTAAATGAAGCCGCCAAAAAGCTTTTTATCTCACAGCCGAGTCTGACTGCATCCTTACATTCCTTAGAGCAGGAGCTTGGCTTTGACATCTTTCTGCGTTCAAAAAGCGGAATATCTCTTACCGTAAAGGGCGCATCCTTTCTGGGGTATGCGCGATCTGTGGTCGAACAGTATGATATATTAGAAGCAAAATATATTTCAAAGACTAATGTAAAGAGATGCTTTCAGGTCTCGATGCAGCATTATACCTTTGCGGTGAATGCGTTTGTGGAACTGGTACGCCAGTATGGCATGGACGAGTATGAATTCGAGATCCATGAGACAAAGACACATGAAGTGATTGAAAATGTCAAGGATCAAAAGAGCGAGATCGGTGTACTTTATCTGAACCATGGTAATGAGCAGGTCTTACAGAAGATCTTTAAGGAGGACGGGCTTGCTTTTACGCCACTCTTTGAGTGCAGTATCTATGCTTACATGAGTAAGAAAAATCCGTTGGCTAGGAAAACTGAAGTAACCTTAGAAGAATTAGACGAGTATCCGTTTCTTGCCTTTGCACAGGGGGATTACAATTCCGTGTATTTTGCGGAAGAGGTCTTAAGTACCTATGAGCACAAGAAGCTGATCCGGGCAAATGACAGAGCCACTCTATTGAACCTGATGGTTGGATTGGGCGGATATACCCTATGCTCCGGTATTATCTGTGAGGATTTAAACGGAACGGATTACTGTGCGGTGAAGTTAAAAACAGAAGAGAAGATGACGATCGGCTATATTGCAAGAAAGGCATCTGTGATCAGTGAGATCGGACAGAAGTATATTGAGATACTGTCACGGTATCAGGAAAAGGTATTGCGTTAGCAGATGGGACGTTATAGGTTTTGCCTATAACGTGCAATAGACATTATGAATTATACAAGCAAAATGGCGTATGATAGAATCAAATTAAGTTAATAACCTAGTATACAGATAGGAATAGAAGGTGAACAAAATCGAAGCGAATGAATGGGCAAAAAAGAGCGTAGTTGTAACGGGAGCGGCCGCCGGAATGGGAAGGACGATCACAGAAGGATTTTTAAAACAGGGAGCAACCGTTGTTGCAGTCGATATTAACCAGACTGCACTGACAGATCTACAGAGTGAAATAGAAGAAGCTTATGGAAAGGATGTTGCAGAACATCTGTTACCGTTTGCAGGAGACATCTCCAAACAGGAGACGAATGAAGCGATGATCGGGCGCGCGATCGAAGCAACAGGAACGATCGATGTGTTAGTCAATAATGCAGGGATCGCCGGACACAGTGAACCGATCACGGAGACGACGAATGAGGACTGGAACCGGATTCTTAAAGTCAACTTAAACGGACCGATGTATGCGATCCGTGCCGCAGTACAGAAGATGAGACAGCAGGAAAACGGTGGCAGTATCGTAACGATCGCATCGGTAGCCGGAATCAAGGGATGCCGTTCGAGTGTTGCATACAGTGTTGCAAAGCATGGCCTTGTCGGACTGTGCGAACACACCGCTTATGCCTATATGCATGAGGGCATCCGCAGCAATATAGTCTGCCCGGGTGCGATCCGGACAGGCATGACAAGCAAGCCAGATACCGAGAGCGAGTTTGGAAGAGCAAGGATCATGTCCGGAATGGATCCACAGTTTGTTTTTGGAGAGACAGGAGATATTGCGGAAGCAGTTGTATTTCTGGCAAGTGACAAGGCGAAGTTTATCAATGGTGCAACCCTCGTCGTAGACGGTGGAATTTCATGTAATTAAGGAGACAGAAGATGGCAAATATATATGATTCAATCACAGAACTGGTGGGACATACTCCATTAGTACGGTTACATAATTTTGAAAAAAACAACAACTTAAAGGCACAACTGATCGGAAAGCTGGAATACTTAAATCCAACGGGCAGTGTGAAGGATCGTGCAGCGTTAAATATGATCGAAAAGGCAGAAGCAGAAGGTAAGTTAAAACCGGGCGGAACGATCGTAGAAAGTACCAGCGGAAATACCGGAATCTCCCTTGCAGCCTTTGCGGCAGCAAGAGGATATCATCTGCATATTTTTATGGAGCCGGGATGTACACCGGAGCGTGTGCAGATCTTAAAGGCATATGGAACAACGGTTCAGTATTATCAGGATATTCCGGGATTTGCAGATATTATTGCACAGTACGGATTTGATAAGGAACGTATCATTGCTGCAATTAAGAAGTTTGCAGATGACAATGGCTATTACTATACCAGCCAGCTTACCAATGATGCCAACTGGCAGGCACATATCAAAACAACCGGACCGGAGATCGTTGCCGACACGGATGGAGATGTCGACTATGCGGTGATGCTTGCAGGAACAGCCGGAACACTGACCGGAGTCGGTAAGTATTTACAGGAGCATATTCCGGGCGTGAAGATCGTCGGGGTACAGCCGAATCTGGGGTCTATGTATAAGCCGGGTGAGGAACGTGATACGATCGACGGTGTCGTACATTTTGATAATAACGGACAGGTCGGACATCCGTTTATCGTAAACAACGACTTCCATTATGCAGAAGTTATTGACGTAGACGGAACAGAGACTTACGCAGTAGCAAGAGAACTGGCGGCAAGCGATGGAATCTTTCTTGGAGCATCGGCAGCGGCTGCTGTTTTAGCAGCGAAACAGCTTGCTTTAAGACCGGAGAATGAAGGAAAGAAGATCGTCATTATCTTACCGGATGATGGCATGAAGTATCTTTCTACAAGAATGTATCAGGTGGAGGAAGCATGAGTAAGGCAGCATTTCGGCAAAAAAGAGCCGGGGATGTGACAGAATTTTTAAAGAGTGCAAAAGCGGCAGAGCGTTATGTGCACTCTTTTTTAAAAGAGGAACCGGATGGAATCTGTTCCGATGAAGTAAAGGGAACGGCAAGACATAATCTGTATGTGGGAACTGCGGGCATTCTCCATATGTATGTACAGTTCGATCAGATCCTGCCGGATGAAGATTACCGCAGGCTGATCGAGGAGATGACCCGGTTTTTAAAAGGACATATCCTTGATGGAGTGCATCTGGCAAAAACCGATGGAGAATTTGTGCCGGGAATGGCAGAAGCCTTCTACAGCGGGATTGGCGGGATCGGACTGATCTTAAATGAGGTCTGTCGGCTGTATCAGAATCCGGATGCAAAAGCCGGGGCAGAGGAGATCCTTGCTTATTATAAGGAGCATCAGAAAAAAGAAACAGAGGGAATCTGTTGGAGTGGAAACGCACCGGTCTTTTTTGACGGAGGAATTGTTCTTTTTCTGATCGATTCGATTCAGACATATGGTGATCCGGATGGTGAGATCAAGCGGATGGTGATAGAAGCCACGGACGATATTTTAGCGCATGGAACGTACCATGAGGATGGCGGTTTAGAAATCGACCGGTTGTGTGTGGACTTTAAGCATAAGGAGCCAAACTTTGAATTTGGAACGGCGGGTATCGGTTATCTTTTTCTAAAGGTCTATGAGCTGACGAAGGATGAACGGTATCTGCAGGCAGCAAAGGCTGCGACGGTTTATCTTAAGAGCATTGCCGTATCCCAGAAGAAGGGGTATCTGATCCCATATAAGCTTGGCAAATATGAGGATCTGTTTTATCTTGGAAACTGTCATGGTCCGGTTGGAACAGCGAAGCTCTTTTATGAGCTGTATCAGGTGACCGGTGAAGATGCTTACTTACAGGAGGTGCGTCAGTTAGTGGATGGTGCAGCAAGTCTTGGCGCACCCT
Source organism: uncultured Lachnospiraceae bacterium (assembly GCA_902782995.1). GTDB lineage: Bacteria > Bacillota > Clostridia > Lachnospirales > Lachnospiraceae > Roseburia_C. Next base: position 4,756 of record CACZPJ010000169.1, read on the forward strand.
TTGTACAGTCGGCGGGCTTTTGGAATACGACCTGTGTCTGCTGTGGACCGGCAGGATATGTACCATTATATGAGGGACTGTATTACAGTACCGGAGAAGAAAAGTGGAAAAAGCTTTGTCACGAGGTCGGTGAGGTGCTGCTTGGCACGCAGACCGATGGATATTGGGAGATCGCGTTTGACCGTACCAGACCGGATGAATTGACCAGACCGGCAGGCTATTTTACCGGAGCAGCCGGAGTGGCGGCAGCATTGCTACAGATCTACAGCATGGAAGCAGGGACGGGAAACCGCATCCGTCTGATCGATGATCCGTATCTCAGATCATGAGAGGATGCCGGGAATCCGGGTGTCATAAGATATCTGATCAATCTGAATATATCTATAGATTATCAAAAAATATAAAAATGCACAAAATGGTGCAGAAATGAGGTTTTGTGTGCAAGAGGCAGCACAAGAATGGAGGTTATTATGGAAAGAGGAATCAATACACGATGTTTACATTTAGAAGAGACAGAAGGAAAGACAGAAAATTACGGTGCGATCAGTTATCCGATCTATCAGACCGCAACGTATGCACATCCGGGTGTCGGACAGAGTACCGGATTTGATTACAGCAGATTGCAGAATCCGACCAAGGAGCACTTAGAGAAGGTGGTAGCAAGCTTAGAGGGTGGTATCGATGCGCTCGCACTTTCTTCCGGTATGGCAGCGATCACACTGTTAATGGAGATCTTTCAACCGGGCGATCATCTGATCGCAGAAGCCGATCTGTATGGTGGCTGCATCCGTCTGTTTGATCATGTTTCGAAAAAAAATGGCATAACCTTTACTACGGCAAACTGTTCGAAAGATGATATTGAGCAGTTCATCCAGCCGAATACAAAGGCAATCTATATCGAGACGCCGACCAATCCGATGATGAATGTTTCGGATATTCGTAAGATCGCAGAGACCGCCAAAAAGCATGACCTTCTTCTGATCGTGGATAATACCTTCTTATCCCCGTATTTCCAGAATCCGTTAGAGCTTGGCGCGGATGTGGTGGTACACAGCGGAACGAAGTTCTTAGGCGGCCACAATGATACGTTAGCTGGATTTCTGGTTACAAACCGTACAGACATCAGTGAGAAGCTCCGTTTCCTGATCAAGACAACCGGTGCCGGCTTACAGCCGTTTGACAGTTGGCTGATCTTACGTGGAATCAAGACACTGGGTATCCGTATGGAGCAGGCGCAGAAAAATGCAATGGCGATCGCAGAATGGCTGAAGAAACAGCCGATCGTGACAAAGGTCATCTATCCGGGATTAGAGGAGCATCCGGGACATGAGATCATGAAAAAACAGGCGCGTGGCTTTGGTTCGATGCTGACCTTTTCTACCGATACAAAGGAGCATGCGCTTGCTATTTTATCAGAAGTAAAGATGATTAAGTTTGCGGAGAGCTTAGGCGGAGTAGAGACACTGATCACTTATCCGACGACACAGACACATGCCGATGTGCCGGAAGAGATCCGTATCAAAAACGGAATTACGGACTGCACGCTGCGTCTTTCGACCGGAATCGAGGATTGCAAGGATCTGATCGCAGAACTGACCGAGGTGTTTGAGAAGATCCAGTCCAAGTAAATGATAGGATTGTACTATAAAAATGCATAATATTTCAAGAAAGTGTGTAAAAAGTATCGTATAATGCCAGTATAAACATTGCCCGGAACAATCAGGTGATATGCGCAAAAGGCAGCGCAGGAATGGAGAGTTATATGGAAAAGGGATATATTACACATCGTTCTGCACTCAATGAATGTTATGCATTAGATGAAAAACAGTTAGAGATCTCGATCCGCACCGGTTATGATGTGGATCGGGTGTTCTTATGCTATGGAGATCCGTTTTCTGCCGGTATTATGGGTGGAGCAGAAAAATGGAGCGGAGAAAAAAAGGAGCTGACCGAATGCTGCAATCTGGCATACCAGAAGTTATGGAGTGTCCGGGTAGAGCCCCGCTATAAACGATGCAAATACTTTTTTGAATTGCATGCAGGAGAAGAAACCTGTTTCTTTTTTGAGGATGGATGCTATACGAAGGAACGTATGGAGATCCCGGGCAGAAAAGAACAGTGTTTCTTTTTTCCGTGGATGAATCCGGCAGACATCAATGAGACGCCGGATTGGGTGAGTGAGACGATCTGGTATCAGATCTTCCCGGACCGCTTCTGCAATGGAGATCCTTCGATCAATTCAAAATGGGCAAAGCCATGGAAGTGTGAGCAGGTACACTATATGGATATTTACGGTGGGGATCTTGCCGGAATCCGTAAAAAGCTTCCGTACTTACAGGAGCTTGGCATTACCGGAATCTACCTGACACCGATCTTTTCCGCGGAATCGAATCATAAGTATAATACGACCGATTATTATAAGATCGATGAGACCTTCGGTACGGAAGAGGACTTAAAGGCTCTGGTGAAGGAAGCACATGATGCGGGAATCCGTGTGATGTTAGATGCAGTATTTAACCACTGTGGGGAACAGTTTGCACCGTGGAAGGATGTCTTAGCACATGGTCCGGAGTCGGAATATTACGACTGGTTTTTTATCCATCAGTGGCCGTTTGACCAGAGTACAAGAAATACCAGGGACGGCAGATATGATGCTTTTGCGTTTTACGGTGAGATGCCAAAGTTAAATACGAATAATCCGGCGGTGATCCGTTATTTTAAGGAGCTTTGCACTTACTGGTTAAAGGAATGGAATATCGACGGCATCCGCTTTGATGTCGGAAACGAAGTTTCCCATGCCTTTTTAAAGGAACTGCGCAAGCAGTTAAAACAGGTAAATCCGGAGGTCTATCTCTTAGGTGAGATCTGGCATGATTCAATCAACTGGCTGATGGGCGATGAGTATGATTCCGTGATGAATTATCCGTTTGCACAGGGCATGAATGATTTCTTTATTGACCCGGAACGCACGAATCAGGACTTCGAGCATGAGATCAACCGTTGTTATTCGCTTTATATGAAGCAGACAAACCGTGTACTCTTTAATCTGCTAGACTCCCATGATACGGATCGTCTGCGGACACGGACCGGCAGCCTTGGAAAGTTTTACCAGCAGCTTGTGGTATTGTTTACCATGGAGGGAACGCCATGTATTTATTATGGAACGGAGATTGCCATGGAAGGCAGCTTTGATCCGGACTGCCGCCGCTGTATGCCATGGGACGAGATCGAGGCAGGAGCATTCGAGGATAAGATTACCAATATGAAGACGCTGATCACAATCCGTAAAAACTATGCGCAGAGCAGGAGTGGACATATCACATGGATTACAGACCGTGACAATAAGCGTCTGATCCATTATGTGAAAACAGCTTCAGATGAGAAGAAGCTGCATGTGATCTTAAATGCGTCCGGACAGAGTGAGCGTTTTACAATCGATGGAGAACTGTTATTTTCCTATGGCTGTGAAAACAATAGCGATGATCAGGTAAAAACGATTCTGCCGGATGGCTGTATGATCTATCTGACAAAGTAAGAGAAATACGATCTGACACTTGAGAAAATATTAGATTATGTTATGATGTAATGAGCAGTGCCAGCATAGTGGCAGATATAATCCGCTGCTTGCAGAATGGATTTTATCTGGAACTATGATGATAGTGCGAATGCACTACAGCTCAAAAATGCAATGCATTTTTGAGCTTGCACTGTGAATGAAATATATATAATATAACGAATTCAAATGAGTTTGCATGTACAAAACATATACAGAAATGAGGAATATTATGTCAGAGAATCAGGTAAAATTAAGTTATAAGATTTTTTTAGAGTCCGAGGATGTTTCGCAGTCAAGGATCTTATCGAGCACTTCGTTTGTCAGAAATCTTTTGAAAAACTGCACGAATCATTATTTTCAGAATGCAGAGATCGATGATGAGAGTGATCTGGATGATTTTGTTTTAAGACTGTACTTAGAATCCGATGTGGAAGAGGAAGTATGCAGTGCGCCGGATTCAGCAGCCGGCTTTGTGGCAGATATGGCGGAACTGTTAGATGCGATCGCACAGGCACAGTCCTATATGGATATGGAAGGAAGCTTTTCGATTTCCTATCAGGGTGAGACAGAGAGCTACACATTTACATCGGAAAGCGGACAGGATTTCTGTGACTTCGCAGAAGCTGCCGAAGATGCATCCTTATAGGTTAGAGGTAAGAGGAAACAGATTTGAGAAAAGTAGAAGAACATATCATTAAGGCTGTCTATCCGGATTCAATCGCAGCAGAGCTTGAGATCGAGCCGGGGGATGCATTGCTTGAGATCAATGGAAAAAAGATCGAGGATGTCTTTGATTACCGCTATATGATCAAGGATGAATACATTGAGGTACTGATCCGCAAAAGCGATGGCGAAGAATGGCTCTATGAGATCGAAAAGGATTACGACGATGATCTCGGACTCGAATTTGATAATGGTCTGATGAGTGATTATCGTTCCTGCAGCAATAAGTGCATCTTCTGTTTTATTGACCAGATGCCGCCGGGAATGCGAGAGACACTGTATTTTAAGGATGATGATTCGAGACTGTCCTTTTTACAGGGGAATTATATTACGCTTACCAATATGAATGAAGAAGATATTGACCGTATCATCCGCATGCAGCTTGCACCGATCAATATTTCGGTACAGGCAACGAATCCGGAGCTTCGCTGCAAGATGTTAAATAACCGGTTCGCCGGAGAGAAGCTGGCCTATATTAAGAAGTTGTATGACGGCCATGTCGAGATGAACGGTCAGGTTGTTCTTTGTAAGAATGTCAACGACAAGGAAGAGTTAGATCGTACGATACAGGATCTCTCACAGTATCTGCCATTTATGCGGAGTGTGTCAGTCGTTCCGGCCGGAATCACGAAGTACCGGGACGGATTATTCCCGATCGAGCTTTTTACAAAGGAAGAAGCAGCACATGTGATCGATCAGATCGAAAGCTATCAGCAGGGCTTCTATGAAAAATACGGTCTGCACTTTATCCACGCAAGTGATGAGTGGTATATTACCGCAGAACGGGATTTCCCGGAGGAAGAACGCTATGACGGCTATATCCAGTTAGAAAACGGTGTCGGAATGATGCGGCTTCTTATGACGGAATTCAAGGAAGCATTGCATGAATGCATCCGTGATGCGGCTTATCCGGAAAAAAGGGAAAAGCTTACACGGACGCTTACCATGGCAACCGGAAAACTGACGTATGCAACGATGCAGGGCTTTGCGGATCAGATCATGGAAGCATTTCCGGGTATCCGGATTCATGTAAAAGCGATCCGCAACGATTTCTTTGGGGAGACGATCACGGTGTCTGGACTGATTACCGGACAGGATCTGATCGCACAGCTTAAGGAAGAGAAGGAACAGGGAACAGACTTAGGAGATACGCTTATTATTCCATCGAATATGCTCCGCATGGGAGAAGCGGTATTTTTAGATGATCTTACGGTGTCGGATGTGGAGCAGGCACTTAATATGAAGCTCGTGGCGGTAGAGCAGAGCGGACAGGAACTGTTAGATGCCATTTTAGATACCTCCTATCATATGGACAGGAAGAATGATGATGACAGCTTTGTCTATGTACAGGCATTTGATCATTAGAGTAAAGAAAAAGCTTAAGCCAGATGAGATGGCTTAAGCTTTTTTACTGTATAGGAAATTCCGTTGGAATTCCTATACAGCAAAAAACTAAAATGCGCACCTCGCGGAGTGGAATGTTATGCAATGCATCCGCTCGGGCGCGAGAGTGTGCGGCAGGCGCACACTTTATTGTATCACATGTCAGTGAGTATGTCAGTGATTAGCATCCGAAACAGTTGCGGATAAATGCCATGATATCGCAATTAGATAAGAACTTGAAACACATAAGTAATATCCTC
>CACZPJ010000170.1 GCA_902782995.1 uncultured Lachnospiraceae bacterium
ATGGTCTGTCTGATCAAGCCGCAGTTTGAAGCAGGCAGGGAAAAGGTTGGAAAAAAGGGTGTTGTCCGTGACAGTGCAGTGCACGAAGAAGTCATCCACAAGGTGATCGATTTTGCGACCGCAGAGGGATTCCGTGTACTGAATCTGGAATATTCACCGATCAAGGGACCGGAGGGCAACATTGAGTATCTGGTACACCTGCAAAAGGGTGCAGAAGGGAAAAAAGAGGAGGCAGTGGATGTAAGCGCGGTGGTTTCGGCTGCACATGCATCCTTATCATAGCATGAAACATTTTTTCATTATCACGAATGCATGGAAGGATCAGAACCTGTATCTGACAAAAAAGATCATCTCTTACATAGAGGAAAAAGGGGGAACAGCCTCCTATGAGGCGAGTACCGAGCCGGGTGGCAATCCAAGTGTGCATGTACATCAGGTGCCGGAAGAAACCGAAGCCGTTTTTGTGATCGGCGGGGATGGAACACTGATCCGTGCTGCCAGGGATATGGTATCCTTAGAGCTGCCGCTGATCGGCATCAATCTCGGACATCTCGGGTATCTCTGTGAATTAGAGGAGAGCACGGTTTACGATGCCATTGACGAACTGTTAGCAGACCGTTATACGATTGAGAACCGTATGATGCTGACCGGTTATATGATCGCTAAAAACGCCCAGACCAGCAGAAGAACGGCACTCAATGATATTGTCATTCACCGTACCGGTTCCCTTCAGATCGTGAATCTGAACGTCTATGTCAACGGAGAATATCTCTGTGCTTTTCAGGCAGACGGCATTATCCTTGCAACACCTACCGGGTCAACCGGTTACAATATGTCAGCCGGAGGTCCGATCGTTGATCCGAAGGCGAAAATGCTATTGATGACACCGATCAATTCCCATACACTGAATTCAAAAAGTATCGTGATCAGTGCGGATGACGAGGTTGTGATCGAGGTCGGTTCCAGACGCAGTGAAAAGGATGAACAGGTCGAGGTCAGCTTTGATGGTGATAACAGCATGCAGTTAGAGGTCGGTGACCGTATTGTGGTTCACCGTGCGAAGGCTGTAACAAAGATCTTAAAGATCAGCAAGATCAGTTTCTTGGAGATCCTGCGCAAAAAGATGCAGAATTACACGTAGGCTTATAGATATGGTTTTGGGGAGAACCGGGAGGTTATATGAAGACAAGCAGACATGCAAAAATTCTTGAATTAATACAGAAAAATGAGATTGGAACACAGGAAGAGCTTTCCGCAAGATTAGAGCAGGAAGGCTATCAGGTAACACAGGCAACGGTATCAAGGGATATCCGTGAATTAAAGCTCACGAAGGTTGCGCTCAGCAACGGAAAGCAGAAGTATGCGGTGTTGGCAGAGACGAATCACGACATGACACAGAAGTATGTCCGTGTATTTAAAGATGGATTTGTCTCGATGGATATGGCACAGAATATTCTTGTCATCAAGACGGTATCCGGAATGGCGATGGCAGTGGCAGCGGCACTCGATGCCATGGACTGCCATGAGATTGTCGGCAGTATTGCCGGGGATGACACCATTATGTGTGCGGTGCGTACGGTAGAAGACACGTCGGCACTGATGGGAAGACTTCGGAAAATTGTTGGGGAGTAAATACGAAAACAGAATTTTCATATAACAGATAGAATTTTCACAAAAGAACGTTGTTCGTTTGCAGATATTGTGCAGACGGCTCAATATTTGTAGAAGAAATTAAAATTATGCTTATTAGAGGAGAAGAATATGTTACGGAATCTACATGTGAAGAATCTGGCATTAATAGAAGAGGCAGAGGTAGATTTCACGGAGGGATTGAATATCCTCTCCGGTGAAACAGGAGCCGGAAAGTCTATTATTATCGGCTCGATGAATCTGGCACTTGGCGAGAAGATTCCAAAAGAGCTTCTGCGGGGTCAGGCAGATACTGCGTTAGTCGAACTGATCTTTGAAGTGACCGATGAACGTACGAAGAAGCTGCTTTGTGATATGGATCTTTCGTTAGAGGATCAGCAGATCATCTTATCCAGAAAAGTGACGAACGGAAGAAGCATTGCAAAGATCAATGGCGAAAGTGTTCCGGCATCGAAAATGCGTGAGGCAGCATCCCTGCTGATCGATATCCATGGACAGCATGAGCACCAGTCATTGTTGAAAAAAAGAAAGCATTTAGAGATCTTAGATGATTATGCCAAGGCAGAGCTTGCGGATCTGAAGGAACAGTTAAGAGCCGAATATCACTCCTATCAGGCAGTCCGGCAGGAGTTAGAACAGGCATCGGTCGACGATGAGACAAGAATGCGGGAACTGTCTTTATTAGAATATGAAGTCCATGAGATCGAAGAAGCATCCTTAGTAGCCGGCGAAGATGAACAGCTAGAGGCAGAATATAAGCGGATGTTACACAGCCAGAAGATCATGGAAGCGGCAGGTACGGCATATGAAGAAACCGCATCCATGCAAAACGGTGCAGGTGATCAGGTCGGACGCGCACTGCGTGAGTTGAACCAGGTGGAGCAGTACGATGAAAAAGTACGCACGATGGCAGAGGAATTAGCCGAGATCGATAACCTGCTGAATGATTTTAACCGGGAACTGGCAGAATATATGGAAGATGCAGCGTTTGACGAAGAACAGTTTCACGAGATGGAAAAGCGTCTGGATGAGCTGAACCACTTAAAGTCGAAGTATGGAAGAAGCATTGAGATCATTCTAGAGGAGCTGCAGAAAAAACAGGAGAAGATCGAAAAACTGCGGGACTTTGATCTGTACCGTGCAAAGTTAGAAAAAGCGTTAGAGGAGTCCGATAAAAAGCTGCAAAAGCTTTGTGGAAAGGTCACAACGATCCGCAAGAAGTATGCAAAAGAACTGACGAAACAGGTACAGGAGGCACTGATCGATCTGAACTTCTTAGATGTACAGTTTGCAATGGATTTTAAACAGCTTCCATCATATACCGCAGACGGATGGGATGATGCAGAATTTGTGATCTCCACGAATCCGGGCGAACCGTTAAAGCCGCTTGGAAAGGTTGCATCCGGTGGTGAGTTGTCGCGTATTATGCTGGCATTAAAAACCGTACTGGCGGAAAATGATGCGATCGGAACCCTGATCTTTGATGAGATCGATACGGGGATCAGCGGAAGAACGGCACAGGCAGTGTCCGAGAAGATGAATGTGATCGCAAGAAAGCATCAGGTGATCTGCATTACTCATCTGCCGCAGATCGCAGCGATGGCAGATACGCATTTTCTGATCGAGAAAAATGTAAGGGATAATAATACGATCTCTTCGATCCACTGCTTAAGTGAGGAGGAGAGCATCCAAGAACTGGCACGTATGTTAGGCGGTGTGAAGATCACCGATACGGTGTTAGAGAGTGCAAGAGAAATGAAGCAGTTGGCACAATCTGCTAAAAAATAGACGTTTGAAAGCAGCAGGAATGTCACATACTAAAAAAGGATACCGGATCGGTATCCTTTTTTACTGTATAGGATTAAGGTGTCAAAAGATGCTTTATAAAAATCAAAAGGGCAAAATGCACAAAATATGTAAAGCAAACTTTTATTTGCGGTTTTAGATCGAGTGAAATCCACTGCTTACGAAAACCACAAGTGAAGCCTTTGCTGAACTTGTATGGTTG
>CACZPJ010000171.1 GCA_902782995.1 uncultured Lachnospiraceae bacterium
AATCCCTGTTACCTTTGTTCTTGTCAAACTCTAGTATACAGGTAAATCCACGTTGCTACAAATGTGAGGTCACTTCATATTATCTAAGCATAATATAGATACTAATATATGATATACTGTTGCCCGTAAAAGTCAAGAACCGGAAATGGAAATCTTATTTAAAAAAATCGGGCGAATAAGGAGAGGTCTGGCGGGAATGTGTAGAAAACGGACAGATCCTGTCGGAACATGCGATGAAAAATGCTTTTCAAATGGTATACATTTTTCTATAATAAGCACAGGAGGACGGACAAGCATGAATCAGATTCTGGAACTACTAGAACAGTACCTGTATTTGGAATTGTTAGGACTGGTACTGCTGCAAATGATAATTATGATGTCAGCCATACATAAGATAAAGAAGTTATCCCGCTATGTACGCAGTATCCGGGATGGTGTAGAAGATTACTTAGATACCGTTTTATCGGAAGAGGAACAGCCGCAGACAGAGCCTGCACATGTCGTATCGAGACAGGAACGGAAGATGATGGATAAGATCCAGCAGAAGAAGCGGCAGCAGGAGGAAGTATTTGATGCAGTGTTACAGGAGATCTTTCCGTAACAGGTATCAGATGTTTCTAACAATAAAAATGACCCATGGGCATTACTGCCTGTGGGTCATTTTGGTATAAGCTTATAATTTGAACGAATTCATATTATCTTCAAGCACAGATGCGATCTCTTTTAATTCCTTTGCATTCAGGCTGATCTCCTGCATGGTGTTACCTACTTCGATAACAGAAGCGGAGGTCTCCTGGGTGCTGGCAGCGTTCTGCTGTGCAATTGCGGTCAGGCTCTGGACAACATCAATGACGCTGCTGCGTGCTTCGTCAAGATGTGTCGTACGGTCTGCAATCTCGCCCATTCCCTGGATGGAATCACCGATACCGTCACGTACCTGTGCAAATACCATTCCGGTTCTTGCAACGTTGTCGCTCTGCTGCTGCATGATCGTCTTGACTTCGTCCATCGTCTCTACAGCCTTCTGGGAATCCTCTAACAGGACATGGATAATGTCATCGATCTGGCGTGCAGAGTTATCAGACTGTTCTGCAAGCTTCTGGATCTGTGAAGCAACGACTGCGAATCCTCTTCCGGCTTCTCCGGCTCTTGCTGCCTCAATCGAAGCATTTAAGGATAACAGGTTGGTTTCTTCTGCGATAGAAGAAATCAGGCTGGTAGCTTCCTTGATCTTCAATGCAGAAGCATTCGTTGTATTGGTCTGTTCATATATAATGTCGATAGACTGGATTGCCTTCTGATTGATCGCATCAAGCTCTGTAAGTGTCTGGCTTGCTTCATCACTGGACTGCTTCATCAATGCAGCAGTTGCATTCAGGTTCTCAACCTTGGTATTGGTATGTTCGATCATTGTACCCATATCTACGATATTATCGGTTGCCTTCTGTGTCTCTGATGCCTGGCTGGTGGCTCCGGTAGCAATCTCATTGACAGCGGATTCGACATTTCCGACTGTCTCAGAAGTATGGGCTGCATTCCGGTCAAGTTCATTTGATGCATTATAAAGCTTTGCACTCTGCTCCTTGATCTGCGATACGATGTCTGCAAGCTGCTGTCTGAGTACAGCGATCGCACGGGCAATCTCTCCGGTCTCGTCCTTACGCTTACTGATCCGCTGTGTAGTCGGGCTCTTAGCAAGATTCAGGGTAGAGAAGCGGTTGATAACGGCTGTGATCTCAAGCAGTGGCTTTGTCATCTTCGCGGTTAAAACATAGGAGATGATGCCAAATACGATGAAAATAAATACACCACAGATAATAGATGCCTGGAAGACATAGGTAAGGGATGACAGCATGTCGGTCTTGTCCGCAGTAACAACCAGAACTGCTTCATTACCGGAAGTAATATAATAGGAAGCGTATTTGGTTGTGCTCTCATAATCGTAAGATATAACTGCATGTTTGTCTATCTCATTGCCCGCTTCCATATCGGAGATAATCCCCTTGATAATTTCATTTTCTACCGGCTGTCCGATCTTGTCCTCCTGTGGATGGTAGACCATGGTACCATCTTTGGTAACAAGATATGCATAACTTGAATCTACACCATTGATGCTGACATTGCCTATCAGTCTTTTCAGATAATCGGCATTCAATATGACCGGACCGCTGCGGGAAAGTGCTGCATCAATATTCTGTCCCGTGATATTGCTGACATCTTCCATATAATTCTCAATCGTCTGTGTCAGACACCGGTTAACAATGGAAGTGACCAGTACAAGCAGACTGGCAACAGTGATGGCAATCGCCAGAAGTACCATTGCAACAACCTTAGACTTTAAAGATCTCAGAACTCCCCCAGTTCCTTTATGAACCTTTTCCTTGCTGCGTTTCTTCATTATGTAATCCATCCTCCTTGCATTACAACATCGCACTGTTGTAATTTATCATTAAGTATGGAAATTATAGCATAAAATGGATAAATTGTACAGAAACTTGACAAATAAAGAACGCTTTGTTATAATTCCGTTTGTAACAAAATTGTAATAAATGTAACAAAAATGCATAAACTCAAAATATACGTGTAATACTTACTTAAATAGCAGACAAAATCAGTAAATATTATGGAGGTTTCTATGAGGTTAAACAAAAGGGTGATTGAGAGTACCATCGTTGCAGGAATGCTTGCCGTTGTTACTGCAGTCACAGCAGTTGGAACAGATGCAAAGGCTACTCAGATAGCAGATGATAAGACTGCAAACATTGTTGTAACTACAAAGGGTGTTGCCGGTGTGATCGGAGAACTTGCAAATGCGCAGGCAGCGACAGAAGAAATGTTAAAGGCTGAAACAGTCAGCAGAGAAAAGGCAGACACGGTAACGGTTGCAGAGGCAGTACAGGAAGAGGCTGAACCGGAGAACCAGACAGAGGAAGTCCAGCCGGAAGAACCACAGCTTACAGCAGAGGAACAGGAATGGAGCAACAAGCTGATGGCAAATGTGGACGAATCCTTAAATGTACGTTCCGCAGCAGATGAGAATTCGGAGATCGTTGGTAAGCTTCGCCGTGGTGACCGTGCAGAGATCACAGAGACATTAGACGGATGGTTCCATATTGTATCCGGAAATGTAGATGGCTTTGTCAAGGCAGAGTATTGTGTAACAGGAACAGATGCGTTGAATCTTGCAAAACAGATCTGCAAGACACAGGCAACTGTTATGACAAGCGGTCTCAGAGAAAGAGTTGCGCCGAGTGAGGATTCCGAAGTATACGGATCAGCCGCAGAAGGCGATAAGCTGACCGTGAAAACAGATGCAGAGACAGCAGAAGGCTGGGTAGCCATTGATTATAGTGGAAGTACCGCCTATGTCAAGGCTGAGTATGTAACCGTAGCAATGAATTACGGTTCTGCGATCACCATTGAAGAAGAGCAGGCTGAGCTTGCAAGAATCGCAGAGGAAGAAGCAGCGAAGAAGGCAGCACAGGCACAGAAGGCGGCATCATCTGTTACACAGAATGCCGCAGTCAGCGCATCCTATGATGATGTAACACTCCTTGGAGCATTGATCCAGTGCGAGGCAGGAAGTGAGCCATACGAAGGAATGGTTGCAGTCGGAGCAGTAGTTATGAACCGTTTAAGAAGTGGTGCATATCCATCTTCCATTTATGGTGTGATCTATGATGCCGGACAGTTCTCACCGGCAGGAAGCGGAAGCGTGGCAGCAGTAGCTGCATCCGGTGTAAGCGGAAGCTGTCTTCAGGCAGCACAGCAGGCACTTGGCGGATATGATAACACAGGTGGAGCAACCTGTTTCCGTCGTGCAAGCTCCGGTCAGGCAGGTGTTGTGATCGGAAATCACGTATTCTACTAAATAGAACGAGAGAGATAAGAACGTTTTTGCGGAATTGATCCGCAGGAACGTTCTTTTTTTACAAAAAATCTGATTGTATTCTAATAGCAGGTATAGTAGAATATTGTTTAGTCAAAAGTAAAAACTGTATAGACAAAATGATTGGAGGAAATGATATGCCAGAATTAGGAATTCTTGCAGTAATTGTACTTGTAGTAGTAATTTTAGCAATCCTTGTGTCCTGTATTAAGATCGTTCCACAGGCACATGCAGTCGTTGTCGAGCGTCTGGGCGGCTATCTTGCAACCTGGGGTGTTGGAATCCATTTCAAAGCACCGTTTATCGACCGTATTGCCAAAAGAGTGCTGTTAAAGGAGCAGGTCGTAGACTTCCCGCCACAGCCGGTAATCACCAAGGATAACGTAACCATGCAGATTGATACTGTTGTTTATTTCCAGATCACAGACCCGAAGCTGTTTGCATATGGTGTGGAGAACCCGATCATGGCGATCGAGAATCTGACTGCAACGACACTTCGTAACATCATCGGTGATCTGGAATTAGATGAGACACTTACTTCCCGTGAGACGATCAATACGAAGATGCGTGCATCCTTAGATGTTGCAACGGATCCTTGGGGAATCAAGGTAAACCGTGTAGAGTTAAAGAACATTATCCCGCCAAAGGCTATCCAGGATGCGATGGAGAAGCAGATGAAGGCAGAGCGTGAGAGACGTGAAGCAATTCTTCGTGCAGAAGGTGAGAAGAAGTCAACGATCCTTGTTGCAGAAGGTAAGAAGGAATCAGCAATCCTCGATGCAGAAGCAGAGAAACAGGCAGCAATCCTCCGTGCAGAAGCGAAAAAGGAAGCAACCGTCCGCGAAGCAGAAGGTCAGGCAGATGCGATCTTAAAGATCCAGCAGGCGAATGCAGACGGACTCCGTTTCTTAAAGGAAGCAGCACCGGATGCAGCCGTATTACAGCTTAAGAGCTTAGAGGCATTTGCAAAGGCAGCCGACGGAAAAGCAACGAAGATCATCATCCCATCCGAGATCCAGGGAGTTGCCGGATTGGTAAAATCTGTTACAGAAGTTGCAACCGAGCAGAAATAGTATTACAATACAACTTAACACACAGAGAATGAATGGGGCTGCCACGCTTGTGTGACAGCCCTTTTTGGTACATATCTCTGAATCATGAACAATAGCAGAAGATGTGTGAGGACACACAAGAACGGAGTCAGAAATGAATTTAAAGGGACGTAATTTTTTAAAACTGATGGATTACACACCGGAAGAGATCTTATATCTGATCGATCTGGCAGCAGAGCTTAAGGCAAAAAAGAAACAGGGCATCTTACATGACAGCCTGATCGGTAAAAACATTGCACTTATTTTTGAAAAGACCAGCACGAGAACACGCTGCTCCTTTGAAGTGGCAGCACATGATCTTGGCATGCATGTAACCTATCTTGATCCAAGTGGATCACAGATCGGCAAAAAAGAGAGCATCAAGGATACAGCCCGTGTATTAGGAAGAATGTTTGATGGTATTGAATACCGTGGCTATGGACAGGAGATCGTAGAACAGCTCGCTGAGTATGCAGGTGTTCCGGTATGGAACGGCTTAACAAATGAGTTCCATCCGACCCAGATGCTTGCAGATATGTTAACAATCCGTGAGCATCTCGGCAAACTGCAGGGACTGAAGTTCGTATATATGGGGGATGCACGTTACAATATGGGCAATTCCCTGATGGTAACCTGTGCAAAGCTTGGCATGCACTTTGTTGCATGTACATCGAAGAAGTATTTCCCGGATCAGAAGTTAGTCGATTACTGCAACGAAGTTGCAAAGACAACCGGTGCAACGATCACTCTGACCGAGGATGTGAAGGAAGGCACAAAGGATGCAGACGTTCTCTATACCGATGTATGGGTATCCATGGGTGAGCCGGCGGAAGTCTGGGAGGAGCGTATCCATGATCTTCTTCCGTATCAGGTCAATGCAGCAGCAATGGCAAACGCAAAAGACAGCGCGATCTTCATGCACTGCTTACCGGCATTCCATGACCTTGAGACCGGAATCGGCCGTGAGATCCATGAGAAGTTCGGCTTAACGGAGATGGAAGTAACCGATGAGGTATTCGAAGGCAGCCAGTCCGTTGTATTTGACGAGGCAGAGAACCGTATGCATACGATCAAGGCTGTGATGCTTGCAACCTTAGAGGATGCGTAACATAGCGTGAAAATTCAGGCTGAAAGAAAGGCATGGTTATTCATATGAAGGCAGAAATATTAGCTGCTCTGCGGGAAACAGACGGATATGTATCCGGGCAGGAGCTGTGTGAGCGGTTTGGCGTTTCGCGGACGGCAGTCTGGAAAGCGATCAACCAGTTAAAAAAGGATGGTTATGAGATTGAGGCGGTCAATAATCGTGGGTATCACATTGTTTCTTCCCCGGACGTCTTAAGCGCGAATGAGATAACGAGTCTGAGAAAGACAAAATGGGTCGGATCACAGGTCTATTACTATGATGTGATCGATTCTACAAATACCCAAGCAAATCACCTCGCCGAGGAAGGTGCGGTGCATGGTGCACTTGTTGTGGCAGACCGTCAGGAGGCAGGCAAGGGACGACGTGGAAGAGCATGGGAGTCCCCTGCCAACATCGGTATTTTTATGACGTTGCTGCTTAAGCCTGAGATCGAGATCGCAAATGCTTCCATGCTGACCTTAGTAGCGGCACTTGCGGTTACAAAGGGGATTGAGCGTCTGACTGGAGAAAAGCCGGCGATCAAATGGCCGAATGATATCGTGCTGAATGGAAAAAAGATCTGTGGTATTTTAACCGAGCTTAGCATGCAGATCGATTATATCAACCATATCATTATCGGAATCGGTATCAATGTCCATAACAAGAATTTTCCGGATGAGATCGCTGCGATGGCATCTTCGATTCTGTTAGAAACAGGGAAGAAGATCAAGCGTGCGGAACTGATCGAGGCGATATGGGAAGAATTTGAAACATACTACGATCTTTTTATACAGACACAGGATCTGTCCCTGTTATCGGAAGAGTACAACCGGTATCTTGCAAACATGGACAAGCCGGTGCGTGTCCTTGATCCGAAGCAGCCGTTTGAGGGATCTGCAAGAGGAATCACAGATCGTGGAGAACTGCTGGTAGAAACAGAGCACGGAGTGGAAAAAGTATCTTCCGGTGAGGTTTCTGTCCGCGGAATTTATGGCTATGTATAGCAGACGAAAATAGAAAAGGAACAGGTAACAGGATGCAGGAAACAAATCAGGACGAGATCATTTTATGTGGTTCGAGTGCTTATACGAAAAAGTTCTATCTGAATGAGGAATTCGCAGGTCTTCCGGAAGGGATCAAGGAAGATCTGAAGATCTTGTGTGTCTTATATACAGAGGATATCGGTGGAACTTTCCAGATGGTATACGACAAGGAAGGACATCTGCTTTTGCGTACAGACTGTAACGAAGGCGATTTCTGTTATGACGAGATCGGCAGTGTCTTAAAGATTAAGCAGATCCAGCGGGAAAAAGCAGAATTGTTAGAGTCTTTAGAGATGTATTACAAGGTCTTTTTTTTAGGAGAGGTCTTTTCAGAAGAGGAATAAAAGCAGGAGGAAGAGGAAATGATACTTGCAATAGATGTAGGAAATACCAATATTACGGTAGGTGTATTTGATAAAAGTGAACTGGTAACAACCTTCCGTATGACAACGAAGATGCAGCGTACCTCAGATGAGTACGGAATGGTCGTAAGAGACCTCTTAGAGCATAACCATGTAGCAGCAGATGAGATTAAGGATGCGATCGTATCATCGGTTGTACCGAATGTCATGCATTCACTGTGCAACGCGTTGATCAAGTATTTTGATATCAAGCCGCTTGTCGTAGAACCGGGTGTAAAGACAGGTATCCGTATCACTTCTGAGAATCCACGCCAGATCGGTGCAGACCGTATCGTGGATGCAGTAGGTGCATATGAGCTCTATGGCGGTCCGGTGCTGGTGCTTGACTTCGGCACAGCGACTACTTATGACTTTGTAAACAAGGACGGAGACTTTTTTGCAGGTGTTACCGCACCGGGTATCCGTATCTCTGCCAAGGCACTCTGGGAGGATGCGGCAAAGCTTCCTGAGATCGAGATCCGTAAGCCGGCAACGATCCTTGCAAGAGAGACGATCAGCAGTATGCAGGCAGGTCTGGTCTATGGTCAGATCGGTCAGACCGAATATATCGTGAAAAATATGATCCGCGAGTCCGGACTTTCGGATGTAAAGGTTGTTGCAACCGGTGGACTTGGACGTATCATTGCAGAGGAAACAGACTGTATTACGATCTACGATAAGGATCTTACCTTACACGGCATGCGCCTGATCTATGAGAAGCAGAACCGGTAGAACAAATAGGGCAGATTTTAGTATGAAAATCGGAAACGTAGTAATTGAAAATAACTTAATACTAGCACCAATGGCAGGGGTAACAGACCTGCCATTTCGTGTGCTTTGCAAGGAACAGGGCGCGGGTCTGCTCTGTATGGAGATGGTCAGTGCCAAGGGTATCTTATACAACAATAAGAACACCGAGAGCCTGCTTACGATCGATCCGAGGGAGAACCCGGTGTCCCTACAGCTTTTTGGCTCAGATCCTGAGATCATGAGCGAGATGGCAAAAAAAATCGAGGAACGCCCCTTTGATATTTTAGATATTAATATGGGCTGTCCGGTACCAAAGGTCGTAAATAACGGCGACGGTTCGGCACTGATGAAGAATCCCGTTCTTGCAGGGAAGATCATTGAGGCAACGGCTAAGGCGATAAACAAGCCGGTTACGGTCAAGATCCGCAAGGGCTTTGATGATGCCCATATCAATGCCGTCGAGATGGCGAAGGTTGCCGAAGCATCCGGTGCAGCGGCGATCGCAGTGCACGGACGTACCAGGGAGCAGTACTATTCCGGCAAGGCAGACTGGGACATCATAAGACAGGTCAAAGAGGCAGTGCATATTCCGGTCATCGGAAATGGCGATATTTTAACCGCACAGGATGCGATCGCAATGAAAAAACAGACGAACTGTGATGGCTTCATGATCGGCAGAGGTGCACAGGGCAATCCCTGGATCTTTGCACAGATCAACCATTATTTTCAGACCGGTGAACCGCTCACGCCGCCGCCTGTCGAAGAGATGGTCGAGATGGTACTCCGCCATACAAGGATGCAGATCGAATTCAAGGGACCTGTGATGGGAATCCGTGAGATGCGAAAGCATGCGGCATGGTATACCAGCGGCTACAAACATGCGGCAAAGCTGCGTGGAAAGATCAATGAAGTAGAATCCTACGACGACTTGAGGGCACTTTTGGATGCATTTGTGGAGAAAAATCAAGGCTTGCTGCGGGAAGTATAAGAATCCACCGAGTATTGAAAAGAAACCGGTATGGCTGCGTTGCAGGAACAATAGAAACAGGATCAATCGAAAAGGAAAAACGTATAAAATAAGAGCGGCAGGCATAAGGATAGGAAAAAGGCATATTTTATATGGGAAAGATCAGTCGCTGGCTTGCAAAATTCCGCATGAGCTGTCATCTTTTTACAAGAGGGCGGGTGCTGCCCGATACAGATATATTGTCTGAAACAGAAGCCGGGTCGGAGGCAGAGGAATGGAAGGTAGAAAATAAAGCTATCTGCTGTCTGCGGGCGGTTATCGAGAGCCTGTTACAGAGCCGTGGGCTGTTCTACCGGGATATGCACATGGTTTTGATCGACCGGGAACTGGGAGAACTTTCAGTGCTGGGAAATGAGGAAGCAGAACTGGATCCCGATGCAATGTCTGGAAATGGCAATGATCTGACCGGTTTTGCATGGAACTGGGAAGAAGAAGCTGTCAGGGAATACGTCGATGGGCAGATACTAGAAGCACTCTGTCAGATCACAGACGGACTGAATCATCTTGTGATCTATACAAAGCGGCCGGAATATTTTTCTGATTTTGCTGGACGGATGCTGCGGGAATACGGTCTGATTGTAGTGCTTGCACCTAAGGAAAATGACAGGGTTATGCCGGATAGTCTGGTGCTGGATTTTGAATATGCCAGGCAGATGAAAACAGATTTTTTACAGAAGGACGTGATTTATCTTCCAATCTACAAGAAACCCTGGCAAATTGCCGAAAATCTTGACATTAGCGTGCCTATCGGGTATAATACTGTGATTGTCAAAGGGGCGATAAAACAGGACGTATCATCGTATCCGGACAGATTCGAACGTGAATTTTACGAAAATTAATCAAGGGAAGGAACAGTCAGTATGGATAAGAAAAACATTTTGACCTACGAAGGATTACAGAAGCTGGAAAACGAATTACAGGATTTAAAGATTGTAAAACGTAAAGAAGTCGCTCAGAAGATCAAAGAAGCAAGAGAGCAGGGCGATTTGTCCGAGAACGCAGAATACGATGCAGCAAAGGACGAACAGCGTGATATAGAAGCAAGAATCGAGCAGATCGAGAAGATCCTTAAGAATGCGGAAGTCGTTGTTGAGGATGAGGTAGATCTCGATAAGATCAACATCGGATGTAAGATCAAGATCCTTGATATGGAATTTGGCGATGAGTATGAATATAAATTAGTTGGTTCTACCGAGGCAAACAGCTTAAAGGGTAAGATCTCCAACGAGTCACCGGTTGGAAAGGCTTTGATCGGTCATGTCAAGGGAGACATCGTTGAGGTAGAGACACAGGTTGGTGTGATTCAGTATAAGGTATTAGAGATCCAGAGATCAAATTAGAGGAGAATGAAGATGGCAGAACAAAAGAATGTTCAGGAACAGGATGTAAACCAGCTTCTTAAGGTTCGTCGTGAAAAGCTTGAGAACCTTCAGGCAGAAGGAAAGGATCCTTTTCAGATTACAAAATATGATGTGACTTGTCACAGCATGGACATCAAGGATAACTTTGATTCCATGGAAGGACAGGAAGTAAGCATTGCCGGACGTATGATGTTCAAGCGTGTCATGGGTAAGGCATCTTTCTGTAATGTGCAGGACTTAAAGGGCAGTATTCAGGCATACGTTGCCCGTGATGAGATCGGTGAAGATTCCTACAAGGACTTCAAGAAATATGACGTTGGTGATATTCTTGGAATTAAGGGTAAGGTATTTAAGACTAAAACAGGTGAGATCTCTGTCCATGCAGAGTCTGTTACACTGTTAGCAAAGAGCTTACAGATCCTTCCGGAGAAATATCACGGACTGACAGATACAGATACCAGATATCGTCAGAGATATGTCGATCTGATCATGAACGAGGATGTAAAGGCAACCTTCGTAAAGCGTTCTAAGATCATCAAAGAGATCCGTAACTTCTTAGACGGCAGAGGATTTATGGAAGTTGAGACACCGATGTTAGTTTCTAACGCAGGTGGAGCAGCAGCCAGACCTTTTGATACCCATTACAACGCCTTAAACGAGGACGTAAAGCTCCGTATTTCCTTAGAGTTATACTTAAAGAGACTGATCGTCGGTGGCTTAGAGCGTGTCTATGAGATCGGACGTGTTTTCCGTAACGAGGGTGTTGATACCCGTCACAATCCGGAATTCACCCTGATGGAGTTATATCAGGCATATACCGATTATGAGGGTATGATGGAACTGACCGAGAGCATGTTCCGTTACCTTGCTGAGACCGTATGCGGTACAAGCAAGATCACATACAACGGCATGGAGATCGACTTTGGAAAGCCATTCGAGCGTATCACCATGAATGACTGTATTAAGAAATATACCGGTATCGATTTTGATACCGTTGCAGATGATGCAGCAGCCAAGGCGCTTGCGGATGAGCATCATGTAGAATACGAAGATCGTCACACCAAGGGTGACATTATAAACCTCTTCTTCGAAGAGTTCTGTGAGGAGAAGCTGATCCAGCCTACTTTCGTTATGGATCATCCGCTTGCAATCTCTCCGTTAACCAAGAAGAAGCCATCTGATCCGGAGAAGGTAGAGCGTTTCGAACTCTTTATCAATACATGGGAGATGTGTAACGCATATTCCGAGTTAAATGATCCGATCGATCAGAGAGAGCGTTTTGCCGCACAGGATGCAGCCTTTGCAGCAGGCGACGAAGAAGCAAACCACACGGACGAGGACTTCTTAAATGCCCTTGCAGTCGGAATGCCGCCAACCGGTGGAATCGGTTACGGAATCGACCGTCTTGTCATGTTACTGACAGATTCACCGGCGATCCGTGATGTATTATTATTCCCGACAATGAAGTCTATTGATAAGTAGGAATGCAGGAAAATCAAGGGTTTCAGAGCTTGGATGTACTAAAATATATAGTTGGT
>CACZPJ010000172.1 GCA_902782995.1 uncultured Lachnospiraceae bacterium
ATAGAACGTAAGAAATGAGGATAAAAATGAAGCTTTCAGAGATATGTAAGGAAACGGCGTATACGTGTTTGCAGGGAAGTATGGATGTAGAGATCACGGACATCATCTATGACTCCCGCAAGTTAGAGCCACAGACGATGTTTGTCTGTATGGTAGGTGCAGTGACCGATGGACATAAGTACATCCCGGATGCAATCAAAAAGGGAGCAGCAGCAATCGTGGTGGAACGTGCCGAGGAGGCAGAGCAGATCCCGGATTCGATTACGGTACTTCAGGTCGCTTCCGCAAGACAGGCACTTGCACAGATGTCGGCAGCATTCTTCTCTTATCCGGCAAGAGAACTGGTAACGATCGGACTGACCGGAACAAAGGGTAAGACGACAACGACTTATATGATCAAAAGTGTATTGGAAGAGGCCGGAAAAAAGGTCGGACTGATCGGAACGATCGGAGCACTGATCGGTGATAAGCCGCTTCCAACGAAGAATACAACACCGGAATCCTATGAGCTTCATAAAATGTTCCGTGCCATGGCAGATGAAGGCTGTGAGTATGTGGTCATGGAAGTTGCATCCCAGGGCTTAAAGCTTGACCGTGTCTATGGCATTGAGTTTGACTATGGAATCTTTACGAACCTTTCCCCGGATCATATCGGACCGGCAGAGCATGCATCCTTTGAAGAGTATATGGAATGCAAGAGTATGCTGTTCCGCCAGTGTAAGGTCGGAATTGCCAATATGGATGATGAGCACTTTAAGGGCGTATTACAGAACCATACCAGTGAGTTAAAAACATTCTCGGCACAGGATGGGGATGTGGATGCCGATCTGGTTGCCGGAGCGATCGGCTTCTTAGATGAAGAAGGAAAGCTGGGCATGCATTTTACGACAACCGGCTGCATGAATGTATACGCCAAGGTCTACATCCCGGGCAGATTCAGTGTCTACAATTCACTCGTTACAATGCTGACCTGTCATCTGGCCGGAATCTCGGATGAAGATATTTTACGCGGACTTGCAAAGGTACAGGTAAAGGGTCGTGTAGAGATGGTTCCGGTATCGAAGGATTTTACCGTGATCATTGATTATGCGCATAATGAGGTAAGTACGAGAAGCGTGCTTACAACACTGAAGGAATATCATCCGAAGCGTCTGATCTGCCTCTACGGCGGTGGCGGAAACCGTTCGAAGCTCCGCCGCTATGATATGGGTGAGGTGACCGGAGAGATGGCAGATCTCTGTGTACTGACCTGCGACAATCCAAGAGACGAGGAGATCGCAGACATCAATAACGACATTAAGATCGGACTTGCAAAGAGCAATGGAAAATACATCGAGATTGATGACCGGAAGGAAGCGATCAGGTATTGTATCGAACATGCAAAAAAAGGTGATATGATCGTACTGCTTGGAAAAGGACATGAGAACTATCAGGAGATCAAGGGTGTGAAATACCACTTTGATGAGCGTGAAGTGATCGCAGAAGTAAAACAGGAGCTGGGCTTATAAGCCCGGCTTTTTTGATAGAAGAATGGAATAGGAGAATGAGGGATGGATGATGAGATGCTGACGTATATGATTGCTGTCAGTGAAAGTACACCGGGTTCTCTTATGGTAAATATCGCAACCTATGTCGGTGCATCACAGGCGGGTGTTTCGGTGCAGCGGTG
This sequence comes from uncultured Lachnospiraceae bacterium, assembly GCA_902782995.1. GTDB lineage: Bacteria > Bacillota > Clostridia > Lachnospirales > Lachnospiraceae > Roseburia_C. The sequence goes on from CACZPJ010000172.1 coordinate 1,670, forward strand.
GCAACCTTTGCAGTTGTACTTCCGGCATTTCTCATCGTATTGGCAGTTACCGCGATTCTTTCAAGGATAATCGAAAACAGATATGTCCAGGCGGCACTGGACGGCATTAAGGCATGTATCATCGGAATTATTTTTTCAACGGGTGTATTAATGATCTGGAAGAATCTGTTTGGAAGTGTATCAAACGGGGTGGATTACCGGGCAATCCTTATCACACTGATCCTTGGCGTGATCTATTTTGGATCAAGGCGTGTGAAGGAAAAGGGGATTTCACCGATTACATTGATCGTTCTGGCAGCCGTCTGTGGTGTGATCGGCTACGAAGTCTGAATGTTTCCTTTTTAAAATCGCAAAAAAGACGTGCAAGTATGTAACGGATGTGCTATAGTGTTGCTAAATATGCGTAAAATTAAGGAGATTACTATATATGGAAAAGAAAACGGGCAGATCTGGGAAGCTTGCAGCTTTTCTATTGGCATGCGCAACCATGATACAGTTTGTTTCGGGCAGCAGTGTAGTGTATGCTACAGAGGCAGAGGATACGTCTGTCACTGCTACCATATCCGTAGCATCGAATAAGTCCAAACAGGAAATGCAGTCGTATCTGGATGCATTCAATCAGAAGTATCCGGGAATACAGATTGAGTATAATTATTATACCGATTATGAGTCAGAGGCTGGAAAAGCAATGGAATCCGGAGATTATCCGGACGTGTTATTTACACCGGGATCTGTGTCGGCGGATCGGTATGCGGATTACTTTGAACCGCTTGGCAGCAAAGAAGAGCTCGAGAAAAAGTACCAGTATTTAGAAGGCAGCAAGAATGTGGATGGAACGATCTACGGCATTCCGTCCTCGGCATATGTAAATGGAATTATATACAACAAGGAAGTTTTTGATAAAGCGGGGATCACGGACACACCGAAATCCATAGATGAATTCCTTGAGGATCTGTATATGATTAAGGAAAGAACGAACGCGATCCCATTTTATACAAACTATGCGGCTGACTGGACGCTTTCTGCATGGGAGCAGTATCCGTTCCTTTCCATGACGGGAGATCCGGACTATAAGGCGAATGGCTTTGTGAATGAGCTTGATCCGTTTCTTCCGGGAACAACCCATTATCAGGTGTATCAGCTCCTTTATAATATCGTAAGCAATGGGCTGTGTGAGGACAAGCCGGAGGAAAGTGACTGGGAGCAGTCAAAGAGCATGCTCAATAACGGCGATGTTGCCTGTATGGCGATCGGCTCATGGGCATTAAAGCAGGTACAGGATGCAGGAAATCATGCCGATAATGTGGCGTATATGCCATTCCCGAATGAAGTGGACGGCAAACAGTATATGCCGATTGTGGATGACTACTGTTATGCGATCAATAAAAACAGCGAGCAGAAGACTGCGGCACGCGCTTATATCGACTTTATGCTCGATGAATCCGGATTTGCACTGGATCAGGAGGTCTTATCGATCGTAAGGACAGATCCGATCCCGGATGTATACGGAGATATGAATAGTATTGTCTGCTTAAGTGATAATGAAGCAAGTGATGAGAATTATAGAAAAAGACAGATACTTTCCACGAATCTGAGTATTCTCGACAGCACAGATGAGATCAAACGTGTCATTGAAGCTGCGGAAGGCAAACGGGACGAGACATTTGAAGAGATTGCAGAGGACTGGAATAAGAAGTGGGAATCCTCGCGGACAGAAGACATTATGCCAAGCAGTGGTTCCCATACGACGGTGCTAAACAGTGCCCTTAGCAATAACTATGATGTAGAGCTTTCGGATATAGAGAAGGAGTACATAGACAGCTTAAAGGAGCTTAAGGTAGGATACCTGAAGAATATGGCACCGTTCCAGTATTATGCGGACGGAGAGTTCCATGGTGTTCTGAAGGATATCATGAATATTGTGGCAGAAGATCTTAGGATTTCGATCGTAGAAAAGGGCTATGACAATACCGAGGATATGGTAAAGGCTTTAAAAGCCGGTGAGATAGATATGATCGCCGGAATGAACAAGTCTGCAAGATACGGTTCGGAGCTGAAGTTCTCGGCTAAGTCCATGGATGTTATGAAGGTCATGGTAAAAAGTGATTCGGTGAAATCAAATGAAGCACTGAAAGGAACCATGGTGCAGATCAAGGGAGAAGATTATTCAGACCTGCAGACAGAGGCATCGGATGTGATGGTAACGGAGGATCTTGCGGACAGCCTGAATAAGATAGAGAATCTAAAGGCGGATTTTACCGTTTCCGATTACTATAGTGTGTATTACTACACGCAGGAACAGGGTTTTGAGCATCTGGATGTGACACCTGTTTCGGGCAGCAACAGCTTGTATTTTGCATACACAAAGGGATGCGATACCAGGCTGATCTCGGTGTGCAATAAGATCCTTTACAGTATACCGGATGAGAATACACAGATCATGCTCGATGAATGTCTGAAAAGCGAGAATCAGGACGTTACACTTACAAGATTCATAGAGGCAAATACGATTCCGTTTCTGATTGCCGTAACGTTATTTTTTGGAATCATTATCATATTGGTGGTACTTCTTGCAAGACAGCGTTCTAAGATTGCAAAGATCGATGCACTGACCGGACTTTACAACCGGTATGGTATCAGGGAGCGCATGAAAGTGCTCTATGACAAGAAGCATTTTCCACTGGTTGTATCCATTCTTGATATTGATAATTTCAAGTCCGTAAATGACACCCTCGGACATCTTGGCGGGGATGCGGCCCTGAAACTGCTCGGAAATACAATGAAGCAGGTATTTGGTAACAAAGTCGTGCTCGGCAGATATGGCGGAGATGAGTTTGTCATCGGATTCCATGCAAAGGATATGAAGTCCGTCGAGTCAAAGTTCCGGGAACTTGTGACGCGCATGCATCTGCGGTTCGTATTTGGTGAGGATGCAGTTGATCTGTCTATCAGCGTCGGTGTTGTGATCGTGGAAGAAGAAATCGCATACGATGATCTGTTCAAGGTTGCCGATGTTGCACTTTATGAGGTAAAGGAGCATGGCAAGAACGATTACAGGATCCGGAAATACAGTGAGATAAAGGATGCGATGAAGGAAAAATAGAAAAGAAAAATCAATAAAATGTCACACAATTTTGCGGATGATATAATGAGTGCAAACGAGTCAACATACTAGTATGATTGACGAGTGGCGAATGTCGATCATGAACCGTTTTTGTTCATGATATAATAATATCTTTAAAATTCCTTGTATCGAAAAAATACGAAAACTTAAACGGTTTCGTGCTTGAATAGGGGTAGACGAATGCTATTTTCTTGCGTAAAATAAAAGGCGAGAGTGGCATATCGGATCGCAGGTATGCGAAGATCAGGAGGAAGAGTATGAAACACTGGAACTATAACAACGAATTTGAGGAAAAATATAAATATCAGGGAGATGATCTCGGTGCGGTCTATACACCGGAGAAG
>CACZPJ010000173.1 GCA_902782995.1 uncultured Lachnospiraceae bacterium
ATAACTGGACGAAGAATAAGACATTTAAGGTAAAATAGGGATGAACCAACATAAGAAAAGGGAACATCTGAATGACCTGCTGATCCCGGTAATCCTGCTGTTTGCCGTACTGCCATTTGTGGTACGGCTGAGCCTGCAGGATACCGGGCTTAATCAGTTTTTATGGTATTCAGATGACGGAAGCATATTAGATCTGTATGCATATCTACGAAGCATATGGCTGATCATCATAGCAGCAGCGGCACTTGTGATACTTGCCTTCCGTTTTGGAATCTATAAAGAGAGGACGAGACGGATGACATTTTATCTGCCGCTGCTTATTTATCTGGCAGCAGCATTTTTATCTGCGGTATGTGCAAAGGATAAGCAGACTGCATTTTTCGGTAATCTGTACCGTTATGAAGGACTGTTTGTACTGGCGGGCTACGTCATTTTAAGTGTCTACTGTTATCAGATCCTAGAGCGCAGCAGAGATTTTAAGACTGTAAAAAATGCAATTCTTGTGATGTTTGCCGTAATCAGTGTGATCGGTATTTTTCAGGTGTTTCACGAGGATCTGTTACAGTATGAGTGGGTACAGCGTCTGGTGATGTCGGCGGAGAACTTTGAGATCTACGGCGGACAGATGGAAGAGACCTTTACTGGGAATAATGTCTATCTGACATTGTATAATCCGAACTATGCCGGTGTGTTTTTAGTGATGTTTTTTGCACTGTTTTTGGTGCTGGCACTGACGGAAACAGAACACAGAAAGCAGATCGGTTATCTGGCTGCAACGATCGTGGCAGCAGTCCTGTTATGGTTTACCTATACGAGAGCAACCCTGCTTGGTGTGGCAGCGGTTGTGCTCGTATATGGACTGTTTTTCCGGAAAAAAGAAAATAAGAAGTTCCGGTATGTTATCTTTGGAATCCTTGGGCTTGCGGTACTGCTCGTTGTGGTGGATGTGGCTCTGGGATCAAAGTATTTATCCAGACTTATCGACGAAAAAAAGAAATCGGCTGTGGATTCAATCTATACCAAAGACGATGGTGTGTGGATAACCTCCGCTGGAGAGACACTGGTGCTTTCTTTTTCAGAGGACGAAGCGGAACTTGTAATCCGCGATGCCGACGGAAAAAATGTGGCAGTACAGCCGGATGCCGATGGCGAATATATCCTGCCGTTAGAGGCCAAGATCCGATGCAATGTCCTGGAAATGGACGATATGCCGGTGATCAATATGCTGGCAGAAGATTACACGCTGTTATTCACGAAGCAGGATGGTACTTACTACTATTATAATGAAAACGGAAAGCTCGATCAGATGGCCGAGATCCCGGCAGTGGATTTTCACGGGCTGGAATACCTGGGATCCGGCCGTGTGTATATCTGGTCAAGAACGATCCCGCTTTTGAAACATGCACTCTTAATCGGAAGCGGACCGGACACTTTTGCAGAAGCCTTTCCGCAGAATGATTATGTAGGAAAGATGATCTATGCCGAAAAGACTTCACGAATCATGGAGGGTGCGCACAATATGTACCTGAATATCTGGGTACAGACCGGTGCGGTTTCCCTGATCGCATTCCTGGCATTCTGCGTGATCTTCCTTCGAAGATGCGGCGTGGGCTACCGGAAGGCAGATGCAGAAATCCGAAGCTCATTGCCATACCGGATGGGTATGGGATGTTTTCTTGGCTGTATCGGTTATCTCGTCTGTGGATTCTTTAACGATTCCACCCTGTATACCACCCCGGTCTTTTACGGCTTCGCCGGCATCGCACTGGCTGGTGTGGCACTTGACAGGACAGATGAGGCAGCCTGAATCAGATACAGACAGGGATTTCATGGAAGATATTGCATAAAAAAGCGTACATGGGAAAATACTGCATACAGAGGACAAAAAAAATCAGAAAAATCCTTGACAACCGCCCAGTGCGCTTATATACTGAGATAGTGTGCATACGAATGCATGCATATCAAATAACACAGGAGGTGAAAATAATGCCAACATTCAACCAGTTAGTAAGAAAAGGACGTC
>CACZPJ010000174.1 GCA_902782995.1 uncultured Lachnospiraceae bacterium
AGACTTGCAAGGCAGACACTGACCGGACATTACGGAACACCGATGGCAGCGATGGTCGTCATGGAACTGATCGTTATGGCATTACTCATTCCGTTTGCATGGAACATAACACCAGATTCCTCGACAAGGGATGTACTGATCTATGATGTGGCGGTATTTATTATCGGACAGATCAGTGCCGTATTCAGTGCAGGACTGATCCGTATATCCTTGTCGATGGCACGTGGAAAGGAATACGGATTTAAACAGTTATTTTACGGATTTAAGAATCATCCGGATCATTATATTATCGCAACCCTGCTTTTGATGATCCTTGCCCTGATTCCGGCAGTTCCGGTGATCCTGGTGGCAGTTTTATCGCTTTTTATCAAGAATAAGGTGTTACTGGGTATCCTGATCGCAGTGTCGGGTATTCTGATGACGATCGGAGAGGTGATCCTCGTGTTACGTTATGCACTGATCTATTATTATGTGCAGGAACAGCCGGGGAGCCGGATCCGTGACTGTTTGAAACAGTGCAGCAGACAGATGAAGGGGCAGAAGGGCAGACTGTTTTATCTGATTTTAAGCTTCCTTGGATGGTGGCTGCTTGGCATGCTTTCCCTAGGAATCGGATATTTGTGGATCGCACCATATATGACACAGACAGTGACCTATTTTTATCTGGATATTACCGGTGAGCTGGATACAGTACCGGAAGCGGAGCAGATGAAAGGCGTGTATGTCGATGCGGTTGCACAGTAAGGAATACAGAATATGAAAAAGCAGACAGCGGCGGCTGTCTGCTTTTTTCACCGTATAGGAAATTCTTACTGATAGTACTGCATATACTGTTCGGTGATCTGATTGGAATATTCCATCAGTTTATCTAGGCTTCCAAGTGAGTGGATCATATATACGAAGGTGAATCCGTAGAGCGCGATGGTGATCACAAGACCAAGGATCCCAAGGATCAGTCCGGTTTTTCCTTTCGTGTCCATCTTCATCTCACCGCCCCGTGATAACAGTGCAAAAATAATAGCGAGTGCGCCTGCAACAATGGCAGCATAGATGCAGCAGGATGTTGCAATGGAGATAATGCCCATTACGATCGCTGCGATCGCCATGCCCTGTGAACGTTTTTCACCATAATAGGTGTGTGTCGTCTGTGTCTGGTTTTCCGGCTGATAATCCATAAAAGACCTCCTGAAATGATAACGATATATGCTGAAAGTATAGCATAAGAAACTTGTTTCAGACAATAGAAAATGATAAGATAAAAAATAGAATTGAAAAAGGGAGCAGAAAAATGGATATTATCAATAAAATTGCAGAAGAACTCGGAATCAGACGCCAGCAGGCAGAAGCAGCGGTAAAGCTGATTGATGAAGGCTATACGATCCCGTTTATTGCCAGATACCGGAAGGAGGTTACAGGCTCATTAAATGATGAGGTACTGCGTAATCTGTATGACCGCCTGAATTACCTGCGCAATCTCGAAGAGAAAAAGCAGCAGGTACTTGCAAGTATTGAAGAACAGGGCAAGCTGACAGCAGAGTTAAAGGATCAGATCCTTTCGGCAGAGACATTAGTTGTTGTGGAGGATATCTACCGCCCATACCGCCCGAAGCGGCGGACGAGAGCGACGATCGCGAAGGAAAAGGGCTTAGAACCGTTGGCAAATATTATTACGCTTCAGATGACAACAACACCGTTAGAGAAGGAAGCAGAAGCGTTTTTAGATGAGAAAAAGGAAGTACATACGGTAGAAGAAGCAATCGCAGGTGCGAAGGATATTATTGCAGAGTATATCTCCGACGAGGCAGATTACCGGATGCACATCCGTGATTTGACGATGAAAAAGGGACGGATCACATCGACGGCAAAGGATAAGGAAGCAGAGTCCGTCTATGAGATGTATTATGAATTTGACGAAGCGATTGCAAAGCTTGCAGGACACCGCGTGCTGGCATTAAACCGTGGAGAGGCAGAGAAGTTTCTGACGGTGAAGATCGAAGCACCGGAGGATGATATCCTTGCCTATCTGAACCGTAAGACCATCACACGCGAGAATCCGATAACAACCCCGGTACTGCGGGAAGTCGTAGCAGACAGCTACAAGCGTCTGATCGCACCTGCAATCGAGCGTGAGATCCGCAGCGACCTGACCGAAAGGGCAGAAGATGGCGCGATCAGTGTCTTTGGCAAGAACTTAAAGCAACTGCTGATGCAGCCACCGATCGCAGGACAGGTAGTGCTTGGCTGGGATCCGGCATTTCGTACCGGCTGTAAGCTGGCTGTTGTAGATGCCACCGGAAAGGTATTAGATACGACAGTGATCTATCCGACTGCACCACAGAACCGGGTAGATGAGGCAAAACGGGTCTTAAAGAAGCTGATCGAAAAGTATCATATCACCCTGATCTCACTTGGAAACGGAACGGCATCCCGCGAGTCAGAACAGATTATCGTAGACCTGTTAAAAGAGCTTCCGGTCAAGGTTCAGTACATTATCGTAAATGAAGCCGGGGCTTCCGTATATTCTGCAAGCAAGCTTGCAACGGAAGAGTTCCCGAACTTCGATGTCGGACAACGGAGTGCTGCATCCATGGCAAGACGTCTGCAGGATCCTCTGGCAGAACTCGTAAAGATCGATCCGAAGTCGATCGGAGTCGGACAGTATCAGCATGACATGAACCAGAAAAAGTTAAGCGAGGCATTGGGAGGTGTCGTAGAGGACTGTGTAAATAAGGTCGGTGTAGACCTGAACACCGCATCCGCGTCCCTGCTTGAATATATTGCAGGCATCAGCAAGGCAATCGCCAAAAATATCGTGACCTACCGGGAAGAAAACGGACGTTTTTCTGCGCGCAGCGAACTGTTAAAGGTAGCAAAGCTTGGACCGAAGGCATATGAGCAGTGTGCAGGCTTTATGCGTATCATGGATGGCAAGAATCCGCTCGATGCAACCGGGGTACATCCGGAAAGCTATGCGGCAACGAAAAAACTGTTAGAACAGCTTGGCTACAGCTTAGAGGAGGTGAAGGAACGGAAGTTAGACGGCATCTCGAAAAAGATCCAGGATTATAAAAAGCTTGCAGCAGAGCTTGAGATCGGAGAGATCACACTGCGTGATATTGTAAAGGAATTAGAAAAGCCGGCAAGAGATCCGCGTGAGGATATGCCAAAGCCGATCTTAAGAAGTGATGTCTTAGAGATGAAGGATCTGACACCGGGCATGATCTTAAAGGGAACAGTCCGCAATGTCATTGATTTTGGCGCATTTGTAGACATCGGCGTACATCAGGACGGACTGGTACATATCTCACAGATGTGTGACCGGTATATCAAGCACCCATTAGAGGTCGTAAGCGTCGGAGACGTGGTAGAAGTCAAGGTTATGAGCGTAGATTTGAAAAAACAGAGAATCCAGTTGACAATGAAGGGAATTTAATTGTCAAAAGGGGTTGACAGTATGGCAGAAAATGCCTACAATAGATCTCGAAAACTGAATCGAATTTCTTCGGGGCAGGGTGATGTGAGTTGACAGACTCGCAAATTCCCGACCGACGGTGAGCATCGATAGGGTGTAAGTCCGTGAGCCGTAAGGCTGATTTGGTGAGAATCCAAAACCGACAGTATAGTCTGGATGAGAGAAGATAACGCATAGAGGTATGTGTCAGAACGTGTCCCGGATATTTTTATAGTATCCGGGATTTTCTTTCGCTCTTTTTGAAATTCCTTTCACAAAATACTTTAAAAAAGGAGCAGAAAAATGAACAACACAACAACAGCAAACACAAAAGAAACAGTCAAAGCAGAACATGTGAAAACAGAAAAACGGATCAACATCCGTTACATGACCATGACAGCAATGTTATCCGCGATCGCATTTATCCTGATGTTTATGGATTTCTCCGTACCGTTTATGCCGGGCTTTATCAAGCTGGATATCTCCGAGCTTCCTGCACTGATCGGTACCTTTGCCATGGGACCGGCAAGCGGCGTGATCATCTGTCTGGTAAAAAACATCTTACACCTTCTGATCACAACAACCGGTGGTGTCGGAGAGTTATCGAACTTCGTACTTGGCGCAGCCTTTGTTTTACCGGCAGGTCTGTTTTACAAGTATAAGAAAAACAGAAAGAGCGCACTCATTGGTTCTCTTGCCGGAGCACTGATCATGGCACTGTTTAGCCTTCCGTCGAACTACTTTGTCGTATATCCGTTCTATACCAACTTTATGCCGGAGGATGCAATCATCGGTGCTTACAATGCGATCATTTCCGTCGTTGGCGGGCATGTAGACAACCTGTTCCAGTGCCTGTTATTATTCAATGTACCGTTTACCTTTGTAAAGGGACTTTTAAGTGTACTGATCACATTTTTGATCTACAAGCATATTTCGCCGATCATCAAGGGGAATTATACAAACCGCAGATCATAACCTCGTTGCCATAACAAAAAAAGAATGCTATACTTCTAGTCAGAAGCATAGCATTCTTTTTTTACTGTATAGGAAAATTCTTTGGGATTTCTCATATAGCAATCAAGCAGGCGCACACTTTATTTTGGTTTGAGAGGAGACACGATGAAGGCGGAATTTGATATTCGGTTAAGCGTGCAGGACATGTACCGGTTCAGCATGCATCATAATTATACAGGGTTTCAGGGAATCTTTTCGATTCTGATCGCTATTATGGCATTTGTAGCAGCATTTCTGACACATGATAAGATGGGAAACTCTTATACGGTGTTATATATTTTGTTTGGTATAGTTTTTCTGTTCTATATGCCGATTACCCTATATCTCGCAGCAAAGAGACAGATCTTAAAGTCAGACCAGTTGAAGAATACCCTGCATTATCTGGTGGATGAGAATGGGATCACCGTTTCACAGAACGGAGAGTCCGCGACCTTGCCATGGAAGCAGGTCTATAAGATGGTTGCGACAAAGCATAACCTCTTAGTATATAGTACGCGTGTGAACGCCTATATTCTGCCGCTTGCACAGTTAGGTGGACAGTATGAAACAGTCAAAGAGATCGCAGGAAAGCATTTGGAAAAGTGCGCTTACTGCATCCGCAGATAGGAAGGAAAAATTATGATAATAGAGAGTCATTCGGCAGAAGAAACCGCGCAGCTTGGAGAGAAGATCGGACGGGAAGCCACGCCGGGAGATGTTTATACCCTGATCGGTGACCTTGGTGTCGGGAAAACCGTTCTGACGCAGGGAATCGCAAAGGGACTTGGTATTGAAGAACCGATCTGCAGTCCGACATTTACGATCGTACAGGTCTATGAGGAAGGCAGGATGCCGTTTTACCACTTTGATGTTTACCGGATCGCGGATATTGAAGAGATGGATGAGATCGGATATGAAGACTATTTCTATGGAGAAGGTCTTACGATGATCGAATGGGCGAACCTGATCGAAGAGATCCTGCCACCGGTCTATCATCAGATTACGATCGAGAAGGATCTGGAAAAAGGCTTTGACTACCGCAGGATCACGATCGAAGAGATCCACCGGTAGAATAAAATGGAATCGAGGAAGAAAATGAAGATATTGGCATTAGACAGCTCCGGGCTGGTAGCAAGTGTTGCAGTCGTGGAGGATGATAATCTCTGTGGAGAATATACCATGAACTACAAAAAGACACATTCGCAGACATTACTGCCGATGTTAGATGAACTGGCAAAGATGATCGATCTGGATCTGAACACATTGGATGCGATCGCGGTTGCAGGTGGACCTGGTTCTTTTACCGGGTTAAGGATCGGATCAGCGACTGCAAAGGGACTTGGACTGGCATTGGACAAGCCGCTCATCCATATCCCGACGGTGGATGCGCTCGCATACAATTTATACGGAAATCGGGCAGTCGTGTGCCCACTGATGGATGCAAGAAGAAACCAGACCTATACCGGATTATATGAATTTGACCGGGAAGGCATGCATATTTTACGTGCGCAGTGTGCAGTCGGTATTGATGAGATCATAGATGATGTAAATGAATTGGGACGCGAAGTAGTGTTTTTGGGAGATGGCGTTCCGGTATTTGCTTCTTATATCGAGGAGCATTGCAAGGTGCCGTATAGTTATGCACCGGCACATATGAATAAGCAGCGTGCGGCAAGTGTAGCTGCACTTGCAGAGATCTATTATGCAAACGGACAGACAGAGACGGCAGAAGAACACAGACCGGACTATCTGCGTCTGTCACAGGCAGAAAGAGAAAGGTTAGAAAAAGAACATGCAGATCATCCGGATGCGTAAGGAAGATATTATACAGATCGCTGCATTGGAAAAACAGGTGTTTTCCATGCCGTGGAGCGAGCAGGGGTTTCTAGATACCCTGTCCATGCCGAATGTCATATTTTATGAGGCAGTCGAAGCAGACCGGGTATGCGGATACTGCGGAATCTATCTTGCCGCAGATGAAGGAGAGATTACTAATGTTGCGGTAGATCCGGCTTGCCGCAGGCGTGGAATCGCAGAGCGCATGGTCACAAAGCTTATGGAAGCAGCCGCCGGGGAGGGAGCCAGGCAGTTCGTTTTAGAGGTGCGCGCATCGAATGAACCGGCGATCCGGCTTTATGAGAAGCTTGGATTTGCAGGTTGCGGAGTGCGGAAGCACTTTTATGAAAAGCCCACAGAGGATGCCATCGTGATGATCTGCCGCCAGTAATTCCCACTATTCGACAGGAAACGTTTTTTCTATAATAAGATATGATCAGCACACATGCTGACGGAATGATGAAACGGAGGATCTGGGAATGGAATATATGCAGATGGGAAGATGCAACTGTTGTGGAAAGGAATATCAGGTAACAGAGAAGGAATTATGCCACATCAAAAAGCAATGGGGCTATTTTTCAAACAAAGATGGCACAATCCAGGAGTTTGATGTGTGTGAAGATTGTTTTGACCGGTGGCTGGCACAGTTTGCGATACCGCCGGAAAAAAAGAAGGCGACGGAGTTGATATAAATGTTAGATGTCTGTTTATTAGGAACCGGGGGGATGATGCCACTGCCATATCGCTGGCTGACCTCCCTTATGACGAGATATAATGGAAGTAATCTGTTGATAGACTGCGGCGAAGGAACGCAGATCGCGATCAAGGAAAAAGGATGGAACTTTAAACCGATCGACATTATGTGTTTCACACACTACCATGCAGATCATATCAGTGGACTGCCGGGGATTCTGCTTACCATGGGCAATGCAGAACGGACCGAGCCGCTTACGATGATCGGACCGAAGGGACTTGAGACGGTCGTGAATGCATTGCGCACGATCGCACCGGAGCTTCCGTTTGAACTGAAGTTTATCGAGCTTACGGAACCGGAACAGACGATTGAACTGAATGGTTACCGGATTCATGCGTTCCGTGTGAACCACAGTATCTTATGTTATGGCTATACGCTTGAGATTCCGCGTGCGGGCAGATTCGATGTAGAGGCTGCCATGCAGCGTGCGATCCCGAAGCAGTACTGGAGTAAGCTGCAAAAGGGTGAGACAATAGAAGCAGACGGCTGTATTTATACACCGGATATAGTACTTGGCGCGCCACGTAAGGGGATTAAGCTTACCTATTGTACCGATACACGTCCGACAGCATCCATAGCAGAAAATGCGAAGGGATCGGATCTGTTTATCTGCGAGGGAATGTACGCAGAGAAGGAAAAAATAGCCAAAGCGAAAAAATACCGCCATATGACATTTTACGAGGCAGCAGAGCTGGCAAAGCAGGCAGAAGTAAAAAGTCTCTGGCTGACACATTTTTCACCGTCACTCGTGCATGCGGAAAACTATATGAATGAAGTGCGCAGCATTTTTGCCGAAGCGCATCTTGGCAAGGATGGGAAAACAATAGAACTTGATTTTGAAGAGTAGCAAAAGGAGATGGTATCGTATATGAAAAAGAAGGTACGTGTCGTAGTAATTGCATTGGTTTGTATCAGTCTGGTGGCGGGATATTACTATTATCTGAATCATAAGGCATCAACTAAGACTGCGGATGATCAGACACAGCAGACAGAAGTGGAAAAAGTGTTAGCGAAGAATCTGGAAAAGTCCTATCCGCAGACACCGCGCAGTGTGGTAAAGATGTATAACCGTATCCTACTGTGTCTGTATAACGAGGACTATACGGACGAACAGTTTGAGGGCTTAGCAGACCAGCAGAGAATGCTCTTAGATGAAGATCTGTTAGAGGAGAACCCGCGTGACACCTATATAGAGTCCTTAAAGGCAGATATAGCGTCTTATAAGAGCGCGGAAAAGCAGATTACCGTCGCAACGGTATGTGGCAGTGCCGATGTGGTGAACAAGAAGGTAAAAGGGGAAGACTGCGCTTATGTCACCTCTTCCTATTTTTTGAAAGAGGCAAACAAGTCTTATGCCAGAACCGTACAGGAATATGTGCTCAGACAGAACGAGGACGGAGACTGGAAGATAATTGGATTTTACCTGAAAGAAGGAGATAGTGAAAATGAATAAAAAAGATGGGGATATTGCAATCCTTGCCATAGAGAGTTCCTGCGACGAGACTGCGGCAGCAGTTGTTGTAAACGGAAGGGATGTAAGAAGCAATGTGATCTCATCACAGATTGCGTTACATACATTATACGGCGGTGTGGTTCCGGAGATCGCATCCAGAAAACATATTGAGAAAATTAATCAGGTGATCACAGAAGCGATGGAAGAAGCAGAGGCGTCCTGGGAGGATCTTGATGCCATTGCGGTTACTTATGGACCGGGATTAGTGGGTGCATTGTTAGTCGGTGTCGCAGAAGCAAAGGCGATCAGTTATGCAAGGAAGCTTCCGCTGATTGGAATCCATCATATCGAGGGGCATATCAGTGCCAATTATATCGAAAATAAGGACTTAGAGCCGCCATTTTTATGCCTTGTCGTATCCGGTGGGCATACACACCTTGTAAAAGTGGCAGATTATGGAAAGTATGAGATCTTAGGTCGTACCCGTGATGATGCGGCAGGAGAGGCGTTTGATAAGGTTGCGCGTGCGATAGGACTAGGTTATCCGGGAGGTCCGAAGATCGAGAAAGTATCACATGAGGGTAATTCACATGCGATGGAGTTTCCGCGCCCGAAGATCGCAGACGGACCATATGATTTCAGTTTTAGTGGATTAAAGTCTGCGGTGCTGAATTATCTGAACAGTTGTCAGATGAAAAATATTCCGATCGTACAGGCGGATGTGGCAGCATCCTTCCAGAAGGCGGTTACCGATGTGCTGATCGGAAATGCAATGCGTGCCATTGATGAATATGGAATGAAGAAGTTCGCAATCGCAGGCGGAGTGGCTTCAAATGGAACTCTGCGAGAAGGAATGCGTGCAGCATGTGAGGAAAAAGGCGTTACGTTTTATCACCCTTCGCCAATTTTCTGTACCGATAATGCAGCGATGATCGGGGTGGCAGCTTACTATGAGTATAAAGCCGGTGTCCGTTCCGGTCTTGATCTGAATGCAGTTCCGAATCTGAAGCTGGGAGAACGATAGTGTATAAAAATATGAAGTATACGGCGATTGTATTGTCGGCAGGAAAAGGCAGCCGGATGAAAAGTGATATACCTAAGCAGTATCTGATGCTGCAGGGGAAGCCGGTATTGTATTATGCGTTAAAAGCATTTGAAGAGAGTGCGGTAGATGAGATCATTCTCGTTACGGGAGAAGGGGATGAAGACTACTGCCGCAGGGAGATCATAGAAAAATACGGGATCAGAAAGGTAAAGGCGGTCGTATCCGGAGGAAAGGAACGCTATCATTCGGTATATAATGGTCTGTGTGCAGCAGGAGAGCCGGATTACGTTCTGATCCATGATGGTGCAAGACCACTTGTGACGGTAGAGATCATAGAACGTGCCATGGAAAGCGTCACACATACACAGGCAAGTGTAGTCGGTATGCATGTCAAGGATACGATAAAGATAACAGATGACGGGGATATGGTAAGCGCAACCCCTGAGCGGAAGAATGCCTGGATGGTGCAGACCCCACAGGCGTTTTCTTTTTCGTTGGTGAAAACTGCTTATGAACAGATGTTGGAGCATGAGGATACCTCGATCACGGATGATGCCATGGTAGTAGAGAAGATCGCACACCATACGGTACAGATGATCGAGGGCAGCTATTCGAATATCAAGATCACGACTCCGGAAGACATGAAAATAGCAGAGATTTTGCTGTTGGAAAAATAAATGCAAAATTTTCAAAGTAAATGCAACGCCTCTGTTGCGTTTACTTCCTAGAAAGAAGAAAATAATTGTCAAATTTGAATTTCCTATGATGGAGTATATGGCATGAGCTGTCAGAGTAATCGCAACACCTTTTAGAGAATGTTGCAGTTACTTTGATGAT
>CACZPJ010000175.1 GCA_902782995.1 uncultured Lachnospiraceae bacterium
CCGGTGCTTTACGATGAGAATGGGAATGAAGTGGACACCACCAAGCTTACGATGAATATTGATGCGGTCAATATCCGTGCAGAGATCCAGGATATCAAGCAGGTCAATGTATCTGCAATGGTAAGTGGAACACCGCGCGACGGATATGTGGATACAGATGTCAGCTACTCTCCGCAGACGGTTGCGGTAAAGGGTCAGGCGGCAGCTTTAAATACGGTCAATGAGATCCAGATTCCGGATGGAATTGTTGATATCAATGATGCGACAGAGGATGTGGTGCAGACGGTTGATATTTCTTCTTATCTGCCGGAAGGAATCACACTGGCAAATGACGAAGAGAAGAAGATTGTAGTTACCGTTAAGATTGAACAGATTGTGAATAAGACTTATGCGGTACCAACCTCGAATCTGACGATTTTAAACATTCCGGAAAAATATAAGGTGGATTTTAAAAATGATACGGTAAATGTTTCTATCCGTGGTCTTACCTCGGATCTTGGCAAGCTTTCTGCAGATATGATCCATGGTACCGTGGATGCAGCAGGTATTACCGATGGCGACCGTGCGCTTTTGGTAACTCTAGAACTGGATGAGAATATGTATACAGTAACCGGAACGCCTAATGCGATGGTAACCGCAACCGGGGAAGCAGAGGAAGACAGCGAAGCTGTTGACGATAAGACGGATACGGGCAGTGACAATGATGCCACGGAGAATGATACGGAAAGTGACACAGATAAAAAGGATGAGAGCACTTCCGATACAACAGATAATAATAAGAAGACAGATACTGCTTCTGAGAAAAAGAACACGACATCAGACAGTAAGGAATAAGATAAGAAGAATTTTGGAGGAAAGATTATGAGTAGAATGTTCGGTACAGACGGAGTAAGAGGCGTAGCAGGTTCGGAGCTGACGATAGAGCTGGCAACCAAGCTTGGTCAGGCGGGTGCTTATGTGCTTACAAAGGAACAGGAACATCAGGCAACGATTATTGTCGGATGCGATACAAGAATTTCAGGAGGAATGTTAGCAAACGCGCTGATGGCAGGTATCTGTTCCGTTGGTGCCAATGCAATCTATGTAGGCGTTGTTCCGACTCCTGCGATCGCATATCTGACAAGAAAGCATAAGGTGGATGCAGGTGTTGTAATCTCGGCATCCCACAATCCGATGGAATTCAATGGTATCAAGTTCTTTAACGGAGACGGTTACAAGCTGTCAGATGCGTTAGAGGATGAGATCGAGGAGCTGATCCGCAATAACATGCGTGATGTAGTGCTTCCGATCGGCTCCGGTGTCGGAAGAATCGATTATCGTATGGATATCCGCGATGAATATGTGGAATTTATGAAAAAGACCGTTCCGGTAGACTTACATGGATTAAAGGTCGTGATCGACTGTGCAGAGGGTGCTTCCCATTATACTTCGGTCAAGACCTTACAGGATCTTGGTGCAGATCTGGTAGCGATCCATACGAACCCGGATGGAACGAATATCAATGCAAACTGTGGTTCTACCCATATGGAAGAACTTCAGGCGCGTGTGGTATACGAGAAGGCAGATGTGGGTCTTGCATTTGATGGGGATGCAGACCGTATGCTTGCTGTTGACGAGAATGGTAAGATCGTCGACGGTGACCAGCTGATGGCGATCTGCGGCAATTACATGAAGCAGAAGGGAACCTTGAAAAAGAATACAATTGTCGTAACGGTAATGACAAACCTCGGCTTTACCTTGATGGGTGAGAAACAGGGCATTCATATCGAAAAGACAAAGGTCGGAGACCGTTATGTGCTTGAAAATATGCGGGAGAATGGCTATAATATCGGGGGCGAACAGTCCGGACATATTATTTTCTTAGACGATAACACGACAGGAGACGGACTTTTAAGTGCACTGCATCTGTTACAGGTTATGGTAGAGACGAAGAAAAAGCTGTCCGAGCTTGCCGGTATTATGGAAGTATTACCGCAGGCACTGGTCAATGCCAAAGTCCCGAATCATAAGAAGGATAAGTTCATGGAATATTCTGAGATCGCAGAAGCAATCGCAGAGGTAGAGAAGAAGTTCAACGGTGAAGGAAGAGTATTGATCCGTCCTTCAGGAACAGAGCCATTAGTACGTGTTATGATCGAAGGCAAGGATCAGAAGGTCATTGATGAGGAAGCGAAAAAGCTCGCAGACCTGATTACGAAAATCATGCTGTAACAGCCGGTTACAGCTTATAGAATAGCAAAGAGGGTGGAATTATGGTTAGTCAGAAGGTAACAATCAAGAATCCTACAGGCTTACATCTCCGGCCGGCAGGAATATTGTGCAAGGAAGCAATGCAGTTTAAGTCTCTGATCACATTTAAGCATAAGGAAAACACAGCGAATGCCAAGAGTGTGCTCAGCGTATTGGGAGCCTGCATTAAGTCAGGCGATGAAATAGAGTTCTGCTGCGAAGGAGAAGACGAGGAGGTTGCACTTGCAGCCATGGTACAGGCAGTAGAAAATGGACTTGGGGAATAGTATGGGAAAAAAAGTACAGATATTGATGTCGACTTATAATGGTGAAAAATATCTCCGGGAACAGTTAGACAGCCTGCTGGCGCAGAGTTATCCGGATATTGAGATCCTGATAAGGGATGATGGTTCGAAGGATCACACCGTGTCTGTTTTGCAGGAGTACAGTAACCGTTATGACAATATTCAGGTGTTTCCGGAGAAAAATACTGGTGTAACAGACAGCTTCTTTGAACTGCTGAAAAAAAGCGATGCGGATTATATTGCATTTTGTGATCAGGACGATGTCTGGCTGGAACAGAAGGTAGAACGTGCAGTTGAAAAGATCAGCCGTTTTACGGAACCGG
The DNA here is from genome assembly GCA_902782995.1 of uncultured Lachnospiraceae bacterium. GTDB lineage: Bacteria > Bacillota > Clostridia > Lachnospirales > Lachnospiraceae > Roseburia_C. The sequence goes on from CACZPJ010000175.1 coordinate 2,858, forward strand.
CATTATATATCGGCAATAAGATACTCGTCGATGCCGATTTGAATATTATCTCCGAGGGAGATACCAGAAGCCTGAAGCCGGGATTTGGAAATGCACTGGTAGAGAGTATCGGAAGCGGCTGTACGATGATGATGAACCGGAGTCTGGCAGAGGCACTGCGTATGCATATCCCGAAGCAGGCGGTGATCCATGACTGGTGGTGTTATCTCGCGGCGGCTTATCTTGGAACCGTGGTCTACGACCGGAATCAATATATCTGGTACCGGCAGCATGGGAACAATGAGGTTGGCGGATCAGACAGCTTTTTTGGGCAGCTTAAGGGAAAGATCCGGTATCTGAAAAAAAGCCGTGGTAAGTTAGCAAAGCAATTAGAAGAATTTAAACAGTATTATCATAGTGATGAGGAAAAGGACAGACAGTTGCAGGAACTCTTAGATGCAGCTGCTGTTTCAAAGCGTATGAAGGTAGTACGTGATAAGACAATCTATAGACAGAACGGGCTGGACAACCGGATGATGCATCTGCTTGTATTGGCAAACCGGATGCTGTGATAGGACAGAGAAAGGAAGAAAAGATGAAGAAGATTTTAGTAACAGGATGTAATGGACAGCTTGGACGTGCGATCCGTAAGGAATATGAGAACGATCAGGTAGAGTTTATCAATACAGATGTCGTAGAAGGAGACGGAGTCGTATCCTTAGATATTACCGATATTCATGCGGTATTAAAGCTGGTCGAAGAGACAAAACCGGAGGTTATTATCAACTGTGCAGCACATACAAATGTAGACAAGTGCGAGCAGCAGTGGGATCTTGCGTACAAGATCAATGCGATCGGACCACGTAACTTAAGTATTGCAGCAACCAAGGTCGGAGCAAAGATGATCCACGTATCAACCGATTATGTATTTGAAGGAAACGGTACAAGACCATATACCGAATTTGACGATCCGAATCCGGTCAGTGCCTATGGAAAGACAAAGTTAGA
>CACZPJ010000176.1 GCA_902782995.1 uncultured Lachnospiraceae bacterium
AACTAACTGCCAACTACAACCATACAAGTTCAGCAAAGGCTTCACTTGTGGTTTTCGTAAGCAGTGGATTTCACTCGCAGCTAAAACAGCAAATAAAAGTTTGCTTTACATATTTTGTGCATTTTGTCCTTTTGATTTTTATAAAGCATCTTTTGACACCCTAATCTGAAATGGCAAAATGCATACACCTGATGAAACCGGGTATATTAGATAAGAAGAAAAAGCATCAGAAAACGGAGGAAATGACAGATGGGGCAGGAGGATAAGCAATATACCAGAATGACACAGACACCGATCTATAAGCTGATCCCGTCTCTGGCTGTGCCGACGATCATCTCGATGCTGACTACGGCTGTCTATAATATTGCAGATACATACTTTGTATCAAAGCTTGGTACCAGTGCTTCCGGTGCAATCGGAATTGTGTTTTCATTGATGGCGATCATACAGGCGGTTGGATTTACGATCGGAATGGGCTCCGGAAGTTTTATTTCAAGACTGCTTGGAAAGAAAGAACAAAGGCTTGCAGACCGGATCGGAAGCTGTGCAGTTTTAAATGGTCTTGTCATGGGCTTTCTGATCGCAGCAGTGGGTCTTATTTTTACCGAACCGATCATCCGCATGATCGGAGCAACGGATACGATCGTACCGTATGCAGTTGATTATGCCCGTTATATTTTCCTCGCGAGTCCGGTAATGATCACCTGCTTTGTACTTAACAATCTGTTGCGGGCACAGGGAAATGCGAAGTCTTCCATGGTCGGAATCCTTGCGGGAGGACTGCTTAATATCGCATTAGATCCGCTTTTCATCTTTGTATTCGATATGGGAATCCGTGGTGCGGCAATCGCAACAGCAGTCAGTCAGGTAATCAGTATGGTCATCCTCTTTATTCCTTTTTTCCGCAAAAAGACAGTGCTGCATGTAACGGTGAAAAATCTTTCCGCAAAAATTGGGATCTACTGGGACATTTTGAAGTTCGGGCTTCCATCCTTATTCCGGCAGGGGCTTGCCAGTGTGGCGGCTATTCTGTTAAACCAGAGTGCAGCAGCTTATGGCGATTCTGCGGTGGCGGCAATGTCGATCGTGGCGAAGATCTTTATGGTGATCTTCTCGGTGTTAATTGGTTTCGGACAGGGATATCAGCCGGTTGTTGGATATAATTATGGTGCAAAGATCTATCACAGAGTCCGGGAGGCATTCTGGTTTACACTTAAGGTTGGAACAGTGGTAATGACTGTCTTTGGTGTGGCTGCATGGCTGCTTAGTCCGACGCTGATGCGGGTATTTATCAGTGACGATGCAAAGGTAATTGAGATCGGAACGATGGCACTACGGATGCAGAGTGTGGCAACACCGTTTCTGACACTTGGCGTGGTAAGTAACATGACCTTACAGGCAGTTGGCAAGACGGTTTCTGCAACGATCCTGACCTCCACCAGACAGGGGATCTTTTTTATCCCACTGATCCTGATCCTTCCGGGGATGCTTGGGATTACCGGGGTGGAGATCACACAGCCGATCGCCGATCTGATGACATTTGTATTCTGTATTCCATATATGTATGTATTTTTGAAGCGGTTAAAAAGGGCAGAGGGGAAGAAGCCTGAAAATTGACAAAATATATACCATGATATATACTAATAATAGAAGAAGGGGGATGATCGGTATGATGACAGCAAAAGTTTTTGAAAACGGAAGAAGTCAGGCGGTAAGGCTTCCAAAGGAATGCAGATTTAATACAGATGAAGTAGCAATCAACAAGATCGGTGAGATTGTTTTACTTATGCCGAAAACAAATAAATGGAGTTCCTTTATGCAGGCAGTTGATATGTTTTCCAAAGATTTTATGGAAGATGGACGGGATAATGGAAAGGCACAGGTGCGTGAAGAATTATGAGGTATATGTTAGATACCAATATCTGTATTTACGCGATAAAGCACAAACCGGAACAGGTTTTTTGTCGTTTACAGGAACATGATCCAGCCGAAATATGCATATCTTCTGTTACATATGCAGAATTAGTACATGGTGTTGAGAAAAGTAAGGCAGTTGAAAAGAACCGGCTGGCACTTGCATTATTACTGGCAAACATTGAGATTATCAGTTTTGATTCTCTTGCGGCGGAAAGTTATGGAAAAGTCCGGGCTGATCTGGAAAAGATGGGAACCCCGATTGGTCCTTTGGATATGATGATTGCAGGACATGCACAATCGCTGGGATATATGGTTGTGACAAATAACACAAGGAAATTTGAACGGGTAAAAGGGTTAAGTCTTGAAAATTGGGCTGAGTAAGAGAATGGTGTGAAAAATAGATTTTCACATGCACAGAAATGAAGAATAAAATGAAAAATGCGTCAGTACATCAGGTACTGGCGCATTTTGTGTGATTACGTATCGTATTATTTCAGAAGCTGGATTGTTCCGATCAGTGGAACAGGAATCTCTTCCTGATTGATCGCATGGATCAGTCCAAGAATCCAGCAGATCAGCATGAAGATACCCCAGATCCATCCGATGCATGGGATTACAGTAAGCAGGCTGAATAAGAAAACGACAAGAGCCTGATTCAGATAGAACTTAGCTCCTTCGCTGTCACCGGCACAGAGCGCGATGATCAGTCCGATGAAGGTGATATAAGCGACGATACTGGTTGTTTTTTTGTCCATTTCATAACTCCTTTTTATGATTGGTTAACAGGTTTATCTAAACCGTCCTGCAAGATCACAGGACGCAGCTTAGCGTTACAAGTGTGGATTAAGAAAAGAGGATCTTGCAGAAGTTCTTCTTTCCACGTTTTAAAACGAAGCCATCTCCGGAAAGGTCATCCGGTGTGAAGGTCTTTTTAATATCAGTGATCTTTTCACCATCGATGGATACACCACCCTGTTCTACGGCACGACGTGCTTCAGAACGTGTCTTGCTTAATTCGGATGCAACAAGAAGTCCCATAATGTCAATCGTTCCATCTCTTAAGTCTGCTTCTGTGATCGTTGCAGTTGGCATATTATCGGTATTTCCGCCACCGGCAAATAATGCCTTGGCACCTTCTTCTGCCTTTTTGGCTTCTTCCTCACCATGAACAAGCTTGGTAAGTTCGTATGCAAGGATCTCTTTTGCACGGTTTAACTGGCTGCCTTCCCATTTGTCCATTTCGTCGATCTGCTCTAACGGAAGGAAGGTCAGCATACGCAGACATTTTAATACGTCAGCATCTGCAACGTTTCTCCAGTACTGGTAGAAGTCGAACGGAGATGTCTTGTTTGGATCAAGCCATACGGCACCGGACTGTGTCTTACCCATCTTCTTACCCTCTGAGTTCAAAAGAAGGTTGATCGTCATGGCGTAAGCATCTTTTCCTAACTTCGCACGGATCAGACGGGTGCCACCGAGCATGTTGCTCCACTGGTCATCACCACCGAACTCCATGTTACAGCCATACTTCTGGTATAAGGTTAAGAAGTCGTAGCTCTGCATGATCATGTAGTTGAACTCTAAGAAGCTTAAGCCCTTTTCCATACGCTGCTTGTAGCATTCTGCGGAAAGCATACGGTTTACGGAGAAATGCGCACCGACATCACGTAATAATTCTACATAATTCAGATCTAACAGCCAGTCGGCATTGTTGACCATAAGCGCTTTTCCTTCACCGAAGTCGATAAAGCGGCTCATCTGTTTTTTGAAGCAGTCACAGTTGTGCTGGATTGTCTCTTTTGTCATCATCTGACGCATATCGGTACGTCCGGACGGATCACCGATCATGGCAGTTCCACCACCGATTAAGGCGATTGGTTTGTTGCCTGCCATCTGTAAACGCTTCATCAGGCAGAGTGCCATGAAATGTCCGACATGAAGGCTGTCAGCGGTTGGATCAAAGCCGATGTAGAATGTAGCTTTTCCATTGTTGATCAGTTCCTTGATCTCTTCTTCATCTGTTACCTGGGCGATCAGGCCTCTGGCAACAAGTTCGTCGTATAAAGTCATATCGTTACCTCTTTCTTTCTGTTATAATAAAAAAACCCGTCCTATCCAAAGGACGAGCAATACCCGTGTTACCACCTTAATTCGCAGATCATTCACACAACCTGCCTTAATAAGTACAAAATACTCATGCAATCATAACGGATGCAAAACCGTCACAGCCTACTAATCCAAACATACGTCAGATATTTGGTGTGAAGCTCCGGGATGTATTCAAAACAAGCTTCGCATGCGCCTCTCACCAGCCGGCAGCTCTCTGTCTGTTTCCCTTATTCCTACTTGTTCCCTTCACAGCATTTAACTATTGTCATTATAGGTTGAGATAAAATCTTTGTCAATCATTTCTTGTCGGCAGGATCAATAAAATGTTAGAATAGACTTTAACCGGAAGAAATATTAGAAGATGCATGGAATCGGTATGGGAAGCATATCATGTCCGGTAAATCTTTTGAGGAAAAGTGATAAGTATGGAAAAAAAGAAATTTGCAGTAAAGGGAAGTACCTTAAAATGGATCGCAGTGGTTACGATGCTTATAGATCACATTGCAGCAGTTGTTCTGGCGCATATGCTGATGACTTCTATGCTGGATGGTCCGTATTACGATATCTGGGTTAAGGTCTATTATGTCATGCGTGGGATCGGGCGGCTTGCCTTTCCGATTTTCTGCTATCTGCTTGTGGAAGGAATCCGGTACACCTCAAATGCACTGCGGTATGGAACGCGGCTGTTCGTATTTGCGCTTTTGTCCGAGATTCCGTTTAATTATGCGATCTATGGAACATATCTGGAAAAAGGAAAGGCACACAATGTCTTTTTCACGCTGTTCCTTGGATTTGTGGCAGTAGAACTGATCAAGTGGATCGGACAGTTCTGCCGGTCGAATTCGATAAGCTGGCTGCTCGTTGTGATCCTTGTGACAGCACTCTTTCTGCTGATCGCAGAAGGACTTGATACCGATTATGGTGCATATGGCATCTTAACAATCGTATTATTATATTATCTGCAGCAGACATGGTATGGACAGAGAAAAGGACTGGCATTTTTACTTGCGATCGTGCCGCTTATGATCTCG
>CACZPJ010000177.1 GCA_902782995.1 uncultured Lachnospiraceae bacterium
CACAGGTAGAGACTGCTGTCTCTGTTTTACAGACATATTCAGATATGGCAGATAAAGGGGAGATGACCGAGGAAGAAGCGAAGGAAAGTGCCAAGGAGATCGTACGTGGTATGCGTTACGGTGAGGACCTTGACGGAGATGGCATCGGAGACGGTTACTTCTGGATTGATGATACGGATTATAATCTGGTCATGCATCCGATCCTGACGGATAAGGAGGGCACGAACCGTAAGAACTTAGAGGATCAGAACGGTGTTATGATCATCCAGAATATTCTAAAGAGCGCATCCGAAGGCGGTGGATACAATGAGTTTTATTTTACCAAGTCGGATGGAAAGACGGTTGCTCCAAAGATCGCATACTCTAAGGGCTTTGATAAATGGAACTGGGTGGTCACAACCGGTGATTATGTAGATGATATTGAGGAAGCAAAGACACATGTCAACGGTTATATCCAGGGAATCTATTATCAGAATATCTACATACAGAGTGCGATCACTGTAATTATGTTTATCATCTGTATTCTTTTAAGCCGCAGGGCAGTAAAAAGGATCTTAAAACCGATTCAGAGTGTCAGTGATAATCTTGCAAAGTTCGCAGATGGTAACCTACAGTTTGAAGTAAGTCAGGATGTGTTAGCAATGCCGGATGAGATGGGAGAACTGGGACGAAGCATGGAGCGTTTGCAGAAATCGATGGATCATATTGTCGGTGAGATCAAATCATCCTCCGATCAGATTGCAACCGCAGGTCATAATGTCAATGAGATGGCAGCCCGCAGTAATCAGGTATCGGATGGTATCAGCCAGGCAGTGGATGGAATCTCAAAGGGAGCTGTTTCACAGGCGGAAGAGATTGAGAATGCAACCAGAGAAGTCGAGACGATGGATGAAGTGCTTGGCAAGATGAATGAAGAGTTAGAACAGATCCGGAATCTGTCACAGGAGATGAAGCAGGCAGGTCAGAACTCCGCAGATATCATGCAGGAATTAAATGAGTCCAATGATCAGACTACGACCGCAATCAGACAGGTTGCAGGACAGATCCAGAAGACCTACGATTCGGTACAAAAGATCAAGGATGCAACAGATCTGATCACAAATATTGCATCCCAGACGAATCTGCTTAGTCTGAATGCAAGTATTGAAGCGGCCCGTGCCGGAGAAGCCGGAAAGGGATTTGCAGTGGTAGCAGATGAGATCAAGAAGTTAGCAGAGCAGTCGAGTGAATCCGCTGCAAGTATTGAAGAGATTATCAACACCCTGATCCAGGAGTCGGAAGAGATGGTAGAGATCATGGGTAATGTATCAAGTCTTACCGCAGAACAGCAGGAGAAGTTACAGGAGACCAGAGAAAAGTTCCAAATCGTCAATGAGCGTATCATCACTACGGAGCAGGATATTGCCAAGGTAAAAGAGCGTGCAGATGTCTGTGATGAGTCAAAGAACCGTGTCAATGATGTCGTAAGTAATCTTTCTGCAATTTCGGAGGAGAATGCAGCTTCGACGCAGGAGACGAATGCATCGATGCAGGATCTGGATTCGAATATCAGCGGACTGGCAGCTTCTGCGAAGAGCTTAGACGAGGTTGCAGAGCAGTTAAAGGAGGCAATCGGCTTCTTTCAGTAGTTATTCCATAACATGTAAAAATGTTGCAAATGTATTTCTGAAATGTTGCTAACATAGGCTGACTTATTGAAAATATCAAGATACGAAGTATAATGTAAGTAAAGATAAATTTGCAATCATGTTGCAGAAACGGTGGGTAAGAAAGGAGAAGCTGTATGGAAAAGAGGTTAATTGAGAAGTTCGAGGAACTGTTTGGCAAAGGAGGCGATATCCGTGCCTATTTTGCACCGGGACGTGTGAATCTGATCGGTGAGCATACCGATTATAACGGAGGACATGTTTTCCCATGTGCATTGACGATCGGTACCTATGGAATTGCCAGAAAACGGACGGATAACAAGCTTCGTTTTTATTCCATGAATTTTGAACAGCTTGGTGTATTGGAATCTTCCATCGAGGGATTAAAGCCGGAGAAGGAAGCAGACTGGACGAATTATCCAAAGGGAGTGATCTGGGCATTTCAGGAGAAAGGCATGCAGCCGGATAGTGGATTGGATCTGCTGTTGTTTGGAAATATTCCGAACGGTTCCGGATTATCTTCTTCCGCTTCCGTAGAGGTATTAACAGGCTTTATCTTACGGGATCTGTTCGGTTTTGAAGTGACGAATCAGGATCTGGCACTGATCGGTCAGTATTCCGAGAACAAGTTCAACGGTGTCAACTGTGGTATCATGGATCAGTTTGCAATCGCAATGGGAAAGGCAGAGCATGCAATTTTCTTAGATACGGCAACCTTACAGTTTGAGTATGCACCGATCCGCTTGAAAAATGCAAAGATCGTAATCTCATGCAGCAATAAAAAGCGTGGACTGGGTGATTCAAAGTATAATGAGAGACGCAGTGAATGCGAAAAGGCACTTGCACAGCTTCAGGAAGTGATCGATATTAACAGTCTTGGTGATCTTACGATCGAAGAATTCGAAGAGCATCAGGATGCCATTGCAGATGAAGTATGCAGAAGACGTGCAAAGCATGCTGTTTATGAGAATCAGAGAACGATCCAGGCAGTAGATGCCTTAAAACAGAACGATATTACAAAGTTTGGAAAGCTGATGAATGAATCCCATGTATCCCTGCGTGATGATTACGAGGTAACCGGTATTGAACTGGATACCTTAGTGGAGGAAGCATGGAAGGTAGAGGGCGTGATCGGTTCCCGTATGACCGGTGCAGGCTTTGGCGGCTGTACGGTAAGTATCGTAGAGGATGATGCAGTCGATAACTTTATTGCAAAGGTTGGAGCAGCATATGAAGCAAAGATCGGTTACGCGGCTGATTTCTATGTAGTAGAGATCGGTGACGGTCCGGTGAGATTATAGAAAGAAGGTGGAGCATTATGGTACAGGAGTCTATTTTAGCACTGACGGATTATGCAGAAGCTACCGGACTGATCGAGTCGGAGGACAGACGCTATACGATCAACCGCCTGTTAGAGCTTTTTGGCTTGGATGAGATCGATGATACGATCGAAAGCGGCTGGGCAGACAGACCGAAGATGGATCAGCGGCAGGCAGAGGATGCGTTAGAGGGCATCTTAAAGGATCTTTTGGATTATGCCTGTGAGCACGGACTGATCGAGGAAAACAGCGTGGTATACCGGGATCTTTTTGATACGAAGATCATGGGATTACTGGTGGAGCGTCCATCGGATGTACGGAAAAAGTTTTACCGGTTATACGAGAAGAATCCGGTTGACGCGACCGATTATTTTTATAAGTTAAGCCGTGACAGTGATTATATCAGACGGTATCGTGTGAAAAAGGATCTGAAGTGGACGGCGGATACCGAGTACGGTGACTTAGATATTACGATCAATCTTTCTAAGCCTGAGAAAGACCCGAAGGCGATTGCAGCAGCCAAGCTTGCAAAGCAGAGCGGTTATCCGAAGTGCCTGCTGTGTAAGGAGAATGAGGGATATGCAGGACGGATCAATCATCCGGCAAGGCAGAACCACAGAATTATTCCGGTGACGATCAATCACAGTGACTGGTTTATGCAGTATTCCCCGTATGTCTACTATAACGAGCATTGTATCGTGTTTAATGCGAAGCATACACCGATGAAGATCGAGCGTGCGACCTTTGGAAAGCTGCTTGATTTTGTAAAACAGTTCCCGCATTACTTTGTCGGATCGAATGCAGATCTGCCGATCGTAGGTGGATCGATCTTAAGCCACGATCACTTCCAGGGTGGTCATTATGAATTCGCAATGGCAAAGGCTCCGATCGAGAAGGAAGTTACATTTGCAGGCTTTGAAGATATTAAGGCAGGCATCGTGAAGTGGCCGATGTCCGTCATCCGCTTAAGTGGAGCAGATACAGACAGACTGATCGAACTTGCAGACAAGATCCTGACCTGCTGGCGTGGTTATACGGATGAACAGTCCTTTGTCTATGCCGAGACGGATGGAGAGTCGCACAATACGATCACACCGATCGCAAGAAAACGTGGTGATGCATTTGAACTTGATCTGGTACTTCGGAATAACATTACAACCGCGGAGCATCCGCTGGGAGTTTATCATCCGCATGCGAAGCTGCACCATATCAAAAAGGAGAACATCGGACTGATCGAGGTTATGGGATTGGCAGTTCTTCCTGCAAGATTAAAGGATGAGATGGCAGCATTAAAGGAAGCAGTCTTAAACGGAGATGACTTAAGAAGCGATACTGCACTTGAAAAGCACGCAGACTGGGTAGAAGAGTTCCTTCCAAAGTATGAGAACATTACACCGGATAATATCGATGATATTTTACACAAGGAGATCGGACTGGTCTTTTGTGAGGTATTAAAGGATGCCGGCGTATACAAATGTGACGAAGCAGGACGTGCCGGTTTTGCACGTTTTATCGATGCGGTAAATCAGTAAATACATACGAAGCACAGATACGCACACAGCGAAAAACTGTGTGCTTATTCTTTACTTTACCGGATAAATGTAGTAAAGTTGTGAATAGTACAGGAAAGGAAAAGTGTGTAAAACACAGGTTTGAATGCAAATGAAAGCTTGGGAGAAAAATATACGAAAGGTTGTTCCGTATGTACCGGGTGAACAGCCGAATCAGCCAGATATGATAAAGTTAAATACCAATGAGAATCCGTATCCACCTGCACCGGGTGTTGTCGATGCGATCAAAAGCTTTGACACAGACCGGTTAAGATTATACCCGGATCCGACGGCAAAGATCTTAGTGGATGCGTTAGCCGCAGAGTATGGTTTAAAGCCGGAGAATATCTTTGTGGGTGTCGGCTCGGATGATGTACTTGCGATGATCTATCTGACCTTCTTTAACTCAGATAAGCCAATCTTTTTCCCGGACATTACCTATTCGTTTTATGATGTATGGGCAGATGAATTCCGGGTACCATATGAGGTACAGCCGCTTAATGATGATTTTACGATCAATAAGAGTGATTATTACAAGGAAAACGGAGGCGTGATCTTCCCGAACCCGAATGCGCCGACAGGTATTATCATGGAGCTTTCCGAGATCGAGGATATCATTCAGGCGAATCCGGATGTGATCGTGGTTGTGGATGAAGCATATATTGATTTTGGCGGAGTATCTGCATTGCCTTTGATCGAAAAATACGACAATCTGATCGTGGTACAGACGTTCTCGAAGTCCCGTTCCCTTGCAGGAATGCGTATCGGATATGCCATGGCACAGCCAGAGCTGATCCGTTATATGAATGATGTGAAGTATTCCTTTAATTCTTACACGATGAACCAGCTTACCCTTGCAGCGGGAGCAGCAGCGTTAGCAGACCGGTCATATTTTGATGAGACACGGAATAAGATTATTGCAACCAGAGAACGGACGAAGAAGGAATTAGCAGCACACGGATTTGTGTTTGGCGATTCGAAGAGTAACTTTATCTTCGCTTCCCATCCAAAGGTTTCCGCAGAGGAACTGATGGGCGCACTCAGAGAGCAGAATATTTATGTCCGCCACTTTACACATCCGGAGCGTATCCGCAATTATCTTCGTATTTCGATCGGTACGGATGCAGAGATGGATGCACTGATCGCATTTTTAAAGAAATATCTTGCGTAAGAAAGCTTTGGCTTTTGTATAGAATAAGAACATAGAAAGGTATTGTTATCCGATGTTAAAAAAATATTTACTGGTATTTCTGGTATCGATGGTTCCGCTTGTGGAGCTTCGTGGTGCCATTCCGATTTCACAGCTTCCAACGATGAATCTGCCGATCCTTCCGTCTTATATTATCAGCATCATTGGTAATATGCTTCCGGTTCCGATCATCTATCTTTTCGCAAGAAAGGTACTGATCTGGGGTGCAGATAAGCCGGTGATCGGAAAGCCGTTTAGCTGGTGTCTGGAAAAAGGAGAAAAGGGCGGTCAGAAGTTACAGGCAAAGGCAGGAAGAGGATTGTTTTTAGCATTGCTTCTCTTTGTCGGCATTCCGGTTCCGGGAACCGGAGCATGGACCGGAACCTTAGCTGCAAGTATCCTCGATATGGATTTTAAGTCGAGTGTGGCAGCGGTTATGCTTGGAGTTTTACTTGCCGGTGTCTTAATGATGATCGGAAGTGTAGGAATCTTCAGTCTGTTTTAAAAAGGGCGTCCTATGATGTATCGCTTTGGAGTATCCGGATACATGATAGGACGCTGTGTTTACTTCAGGACTTTTTTTGCATACTCGGTTGTTACGAGTTTCTCATAAGGAACATCGGTATCTAATACACCGGCATCTTTTAGGATACCGGTCATCAGTTCATAGCTGCCTTTTGTCAGGATCAGATCGGTTTTCCAGGTATCCTGATCATAGTATCTGGTGACGATCGTTGTAATCGTCTCAAGATCCGTGTCTTTAAACTGTGGCTGGATCACAGCAGCGATTTCGGCAGGTGTGTGTTTGGAAGTATATTCCATACCCTTTTGCAGTGCCTTTGTAAAGGCCTCAATGAGCTTTGGATTCTTTTCCATATAGCTTTTTTTCGCAGAGAAGGCGGTATATGGCAGATAACCGGATTCTACGCCAAGAGAGGCAACGACGTATCCGGCACCTTCTTTTTCAAGTGCAGTTGCACCCGGCTCGAATTCGATCGTATAGTCGCCCTGACCACCGGAAAAGGCGGCAGCAGTAGAACCAAAGTCAATGCTCTGGTCGATCCGAAGATCCTTGGCTGGATCGATGCCCTTTTGCTTTAAGATGTATTCAAAGACCATCTCCGGTGTACCACCGGCTCTTCCGCCAAGCACATCGGTATCCTTTAGCATATTCCAGTCAAAGGAATCGTTTGGTTCTCTTGCAACCAGAAAGTTGCCGGCACGCTGGGTAAGCTGGGCGAAGTTGATGACATAGTCCTTAGCACCTTCGGCATAGGCATAGATACTTGCTTCCGTTCCCATAAAGCCGATGTCGGCATCGCCGGAGACAACAGCGGTCATGGTCTTATCGGCACCAAAGCCGGTCACAAGTGTCAGATCAATGCCTTCCTCGGAAAAATAGCCGTTTTCAATCGCAACGTACATAGGTGCATAGAAGATGGAATGTGCAACTTCGTTGAGGGTAACAGGTGTTGTGGGATCGGCTGTTTTCTTATTGCATGCGGTGATGCCGGCAAAAAGCAGGAGCATCGAAGCACTAAGCAGGGTAAACACACCGATTTTTTGTAAGGATCTTTTTTTCATGTGGATTCCAGTTCAAAACTTTTGGTTTATTTTATGAAAAAGAGAAAAAAGAGTGTATAGAAAAAATAGGAATTGAAAAAGAAAATATTTACTTTCATACTTTAATATGTTAAAATTTTAATATCAATGGAAAAGGAGACAGGCATATGAGTAAGAATGTCAGAACAGAAGCAGTAGATCATTTGTTTGATGCAATCTTAAGCCTTGAGAATAAAGAGGAATGTTACAAGTTTTTCGAGGATGTATGCACCGTAAATGAGTTACTGGCTTTCTCGCAGCGTTATGAAGTTGCGAAGATGTTAAGAGAGCAGAAGACATATCTGGATATAGCGGAGAAGACCGGAGCATCGACAGCAACGATCAGCAGAGTCAACCGTTCCCTGAATTATGGCTGTGACGGATATGACATGGTATTTGCAAGAACGAATGTAAGACCAGACGGAGAATAGGTCATGCAATGTAAAAGGAACGATCTGGATTTTAAGAAGAATCAGATCGTTCCTTTTTTGTGTCTGTTATTTTTCTGCTTTTTTCTCGTGCTCGGCGGATTTTTTCTCAGCCTTTTCCGTGGCTTTCTTTTCTGCTTCCCTTGCATTTACTTCATCGATGATCTTTTCAATCAGCATCTTTTTCACAAATACATCAAAGCTTAACATACAGATAAAGGAGAAAGTGTGTAAGAATTCCTGCTCATCCTCCGGTGCATCTGAGAAGGTCTGCTCGAAGCTGGTATTGAACTTTTTCGTGATGTCCTTCATCAGATTTTTCACTTCATCGCTTTCAAGACTAAAGACCTCTTCGTAGATCGCTGTCAGATCTATATCAGAGTCCGATGCAAAGTATTTTTCCGTCAGTGGATGCAGGATACTCTGGATGTCACTGATGCTTAAGATATTTTTAAAATAATAGATAAAGATCAGTGTCAGCACATGTTCCTTGGAATATTTCTTCTTCACCGGCGGTGGGAGAAGATTATTCTTGGCATAGTTATTGATCATGGTCTTGGTGAGCACCTTATCGTCTTCGTAGCGTTTGGACTTGCTTAACTGGGTGTCCATAAAGGTCGTGATCTGATCCATATATAAATCAATATTTGGAATGCTGTCCGGCTTAATGTAATCAATGCGTGAGAGACTTGCAAGGATACTGTTTAGAAAATCATGTGTGTCAATCGTCATATTTATCCCCATTTCTGCACACGTTTCGGTGCAATTTTTACGTTTGTTTTATCTGAAATGTAACGCCTGTCTTCTGTATTATATAGTATTTAAAACTAGATGACAAGTCCGGTATGAATGTTTTTGACATGTATGTACTAGATGATGCAAATTACAGGTGCGTTTGATTTACAAAATGCGAAAATATGTTCGAAAAAATTATGGAAAAGAATTGACACTAATTATAGAAAATGTTAGGGTAGATACAGAATCTTTTCGGAGAAACAATCAGACAAAGACGAGGTAAGAAGAATGTCATCTTATGAGACAATGAACGATATGCAGCAGGAAGCTGTTTTTCATACAGAGGGACCGCTGCTGATCTTAGCAGGGGCAGGTTCCGGCAAGACGAGAGTGCTGACACACCGTACTGCCTATCTGATCGAGGAAGTGGGTGTGAATCCTTATAATATTATGGCGATCACATTTACGAATAAGGCAGCAGGAGAGATGCGGGAGCGTATTGATGATATGGTTGGCTACGGATCAGAGAGCATCTGGGTATCGACCTTTCATTCGACCTGTGTGCGCATTTTGCGACGGCATATTGACCGGATCGGCTTTGATACGAATTTTACGATCTATGATGCAGACGATCAGAAGTCGCTGATGAAGGACATCTGTAAGCGGCTGAACATTGATACGAAGATCTACAAGGAACGTACCTTTTTAAGCGTGATCTCTTCTGCAAAGGATGAACTGATCAGTCCGGAGGCATATACACTGCGCGCCCAGGGTGATTTTACGAAGATGAAGCAGGCGGAGGTATACCGGGAGTACCAGGAGAACCTGCGCAGGAACAATGCCTTAGACTTCGATGATCTGATCGTAAAGACCGTGGAGCTGTTTCAGGCGGATGCAGAGGTCTTAGACTATTATCAGGAGCGTTTCCGCTATATCATGGTTGACGAGTATCAGGATACGAATACGGCGCAGTTTATGCTGATCAGGCTTTTAGCCGGAAAGTACCGGAATCTCTGTGTCGTTGGTGATGATGACCAGTCGATCTATAAGTTCCGCGGTGCGAATATCTATAATATCTTAAACTTTGAAAAGGAATTTCCAGATGCGAAGACGATCAAGCTAGAGCAGAATTACCGTTCCACGCAGAATATCCTAGATGCTGCAAACGGTGTGATCGCCAATAATCAGGGAAGAAAGGCAAAGCGTCTGTGGACGGATAATGATACGGGAGAGAAGATCGCGTTTCACCAGTTCGAGACCGGATATGATGAAGCCGATTATGTTGCACGGGACATCATGTCTAAGGTCAAAGAAGGCGTATATGAGTACCGTGACTGTGCGGTATTATACCGTACCAATGCACAGTCCCGTTTATTCGAGGAGCGGTTTATCCGTTCGAATATTCCGTATAAGATCGTTGGTGGTGTGAACTTCTATGCCAGAAAGGAGATCAAGGATCTGCTTGCGTATCTGAAGACGATTGATAATGCGAGAGACGATCTTGCGGTACGAAGGATCATCAATGTGCCAAAGCGCGGGATCGGTGCGACGACACTGACGCGTGTACAGGATTATGCGGTTCAGGAGAACATCAGCTTCTATACGGCACTTAAGATGGCAGAAGATATTCCGTCACTTGGCAGGGCAGCATCTAAGATCCGGCCGTTTGTTACATTCATCCAGACGATGCGCAGCAAGCTGGAATTCATCAGTATCTCAGAACTGTTGCAGGAGATCATTGATGAGACGGGCTATGTCGCAGACTTAGAGGCGGAGAATACGGAAGAAGCCGAGCAGCGTATCCAGAATATTGACGAGTTGATCTCGAAGGTCGTGGCATATGAGACAGAGGCAGAGGATGCGGGAGAACCATCATCGTTAAGCGGATTTTTAGAGGAAGTCGCACTGGTGGCAGACATCGATTCGGTGGACGATGAGCAGAACTATGTGGTTCTTATGACCCTGCACAGTGCAAAGGGCTTAGAGTTTCCACAGGTCTATTTAGCGGGTATGGAAGACGGACTTTTCCCAAGCTATATGTCTATCTGTTCGGATAATTCCGCAGAAGAGATCGAAGAGGAGCGGCGGCTCTGTTATGTTGGTATTACAAGAGCCAAGGAACGGCTGTCGATCAGTTGTGCAAGACAGCGTATGATCCGTGGCGAGACACAGTACAATAAAGTATCCCGCTTTGTAAAAGAGATCCCAAGAGAGCTTCTTGCAGGGGAGATCCGCAAGGAGAGAGAGCCGGAGAGTTATCAGCCGTCTGTCAGCCAGCTTGCGAAAAAGGCATTCCGCTTCAAGCCGGTGACGATGACAAGGGTCGGTGTACCGGATGCCTTTCAGGCGAAAAACTTCACCGGAACAGCCAGTAAGGCAGCCTTAGATTATGCTGCCGGGGATCGTGTAAAGCATATAAAGTTCGGCGAAGGCACGGTAAAACAGATCGTGGAAGGCGGCAGGGATTATGAGGTTACCGTGGAATTTGACGGGGCAGGTGTAAAGAAGATGTTTGCTTCTTTTGCAAAGCTTCAGAAGCTCTAAAAAGATATAAATTTTTTATGAAATTGTATTTTTTTATAGTAGAAGCGCATGGAATGTGTTATACTATTTATAAATTCAAAGTGTACGAATAATTTGTGTAAAGGAGAGGAAATACATGAATAAAGTAGATGAATTACGTGATTTGCTTTCAGCAAATGTTTCAAAGGTTTCTGAGTTATTGAACAAGAAGGAGAAGGAAGAGATGGAAAAGAAAAAATCACCTGTTTGTATCATTCTTGCAATCGTTGGCGTGATCGCTGTTGTTGCCGCAGCAGCATATGGTTTATATCGTTTCTTCGCACCGGATTATCTGGACGATTTCGAAGATGATTTCGATGACGACTTCGAAGATGATTTCTTCGATGATGAAGACGAGGACGAGACAACAGAGGACTAATGGAATAGGAATGAGAAGCCCCTCCACCGGAATCCGGCGGAGGGGCTTTTGTATCGGTTTATAAAAGTATTTAGTCGGAACGCTGTTAAGTGCATTGATTGCAATTATAAAATATCTGTCAGTTCGTGCAGGTCACTTATAATGTAGGTTGGATTCAAGTCACTTGTGTTGGGAGTATTACCAGGATTGTACCAACAAGTATCTATTCCGGCATGAACACCTCCTTGAATATCACTTGAAAGCGAATCTCCGATAATCAGCACTTCTGATAAATCAGTAATTCTAAGTTCATCAAAAACTGCGGTGAAAAAAGCGGAATTCGGCTTTTCATAGCCAACTTTTTCAGAAATAAACACTGCATCCATTATGTCTGATAAAC
>CACZPJ010000178.1 GCA_902782995.1 uncultured Lachnospiraceae bacterium
CCTTTTCCTTTGTAAGGTTCAGGTCTTCTCTTATCTCTGATTTCAGCTGCGTACTGGCCAACTTTTTCTTTATCGATACCTTTGATAGTAATTTTGTTACCATCCACTACAGACTCTAATCCTTCCGGATCAGTCATCTCTACCGGATGAGAATATCCAAGGCTTAATGTTAACTTGTTACCGGATTTTGCAACCTTGTAACCCACACCGTTAACCTCTAATTCCTTTGTAAATCCATCAGTTACACCAACAACCATGTTGTGGATTAAGGTTCTTGTTAAACCATGTAAAGATTTCATTTTCTTTAAATCATTTGGTCTTGTAACGGTTACTTCAGAACCCTCAACTTTGATTTCCATCTCTGATGGTAATACTCTGCTTAATGTTCCTTTAGGACCCTTTACAGTCACCTGATTATTTTCTGCAACTTCTACAGTTACGCCTGCAGGAATTGCGATTGGCATTCTTCCTATACGTGACATGCCCGTACCTCCTGTTTTGTGTTGAATGACTTACGCCATTGTCGCATTGTTCTTAGTTACATCTATGAGTATGTCCGCTTCTACAAGCGGATTATACTTCTTGATATCTGGGGTGTTCCTTACCAGAGAGCCTCTGATAAGAAACCTGTGCGAGAAAATTCCTACCAAACAAATGCAAGAACTTCTCCACCGACCTGAAGCTTACGAGCTTCCTTGTCTGTAATAATTCCCTGGTTTGTAGAAAGAATAGCAATACCTAAACCACCAAGTACCTTAGGAAGATTCTCTTTACCAGCGTATACACGAAGACCAGGCTTGGAAATTCTCTTAATACCTGTGATAATCTTTTCGTTCTTATCAGCACCGTATTTTAATGTAACACGGATTGTCCTAACGATACCATCTTCAATGATTTCATATTTTGCAATGTATCCTTCTCTTACCAGAATATCAGCAATCGCTACTTTCATCTTGGAAGACGGGATATCAACTGTATCATGTTTCGCAGTATTTGCATTACGGATTCTTGTAAGCATATCTGCAATTGGATCACTAGTCATTGTCATGATGTGTTTTTCCTCCTTTATTTTACCAGCTTGCTTTCTTTACGCCCGGAATTTCGCCCTTGTATGCTAATTCACGGAAGCAAACTCTACAAATGCCGTATTTTCTTAAATATGCATGTGGACGTCCACAGATTCTGCAACGATTGTATTCTCTGGAAGAGAATTTCTGTTTACGCTGCTGTTTTACTTTCATAGAAGTCTTTGCCATTTGAATTCCCTCCTGTCTTATTTGGCGAATGGCATATTGAACTGAGTCAATAATTCGCGAGCTTCCTCGTCTGTCTTTGCTGTAGTAACGAAGATAATGTCCATACCTCTGACTTTATCTACCTTATCGTACTCAATTTCAGGGAAGATTAACTGCTCTTTGATACCAAGTGCATAGTTACCTCTGCCATCAAATGCGTTAGGATTTACACCTCTGAAGTCACGTACTCGAGGTAATGCTAAGTTCACAAGACGATCTAAGAACTCATACATTTTATCTCCTCTTAAGGTTACTTTACATCCGATCGGCATACCTTCTCTTAATTTGAAGTTAGCGATTGAATTCTTTGCTTTTGTTGTTACAGGCTTCTGACCTGCGATAGTCTCCATATCTTTCATGGCTGTCTCTAAAACCTTAGCGTTTTCTTTGGCTTCACCAACACCCATGTTGATAACGATTTTGGAAAGCTTTGGTACTTCCATCATATTTTTATATCCGAACTTCTTGACCATAGCATCTACGATCTCGTTCTGGTACTGATCTTTAAGTCTACTCAACGTTTTGGACCTCCTCTCCTGAATTAATCGATTACATCACCTGTTGATTTTGCGAAACGGACTTTCTTATCTCCATCCATCTTGAAACCAACTCTTGTAGCCTGACCCTTGTGAAGGTACATTACGTTAGAAGCATCGATTGGTCCTTCCTGATGAATGATTCCGCCCTGCTGGTTTGTCATGCTTGGCTTAGCATGCTTTGTTACCATGTTGATACCTTCAACAAGCAGAGTTCCGTCTTTCTTATTAACAGCGATTACTTTGCCTTCTTTGTCTTTATCTTTTCCTGCGATAACCTTAACGGTATCACCCTTTTTGATCTTTAAACTTGCCATTCTGATACCTCCTATAATACTTCTGGAGCCAGAGAAACAATTTTCATAAACTGTTTTTCACGAAGCTCTCTTGCTACTGGTCCAAAAATACGTGTACCTTTTGGAGTTTTGTCATCTTTGATAATAACTGCAGCGTTCTCATCAAACTTGATGTAAGAACCGTCTTTACGACGAGCACCTTTTACTGTACGTACGACAACTGCTTTTACTACGTCACCCTTTTTTACAACGCCACCTGGTGTTGCATCTTTAACAGTAGCAGTAATTATATCACCGATATTTGCATATCTTCTGGTTGAACCGCCCATAACACGAATGCAGAGTAATTCTTTTGCTCCAGTGTTATCAGCAACCTTAAGTCTGGTTTCCTGTTGTACCATGCCGGTAGCC
>CACZPJ010000179.1 GCA_902782995.1 uncultured Lachnospiraceae bacterium
AAAAATGATCTCTAAGAAAGAACGCCCCTGCATATAATAAAAGGATACCGCTTAAAGTGGGTGTGAGAATGTGTATCATACAATCCTGCCAGAGAATCTAAAAGAGTTTTTTCATGTGATCGACGGATGTGAACGGGAAGTGGAGCTGCTGACGAAGGATGGATTCCACCTGAACCTGAAATCCAAGCTTTGCCAGTATGTGGCACTGACCAGCATTTTTTGCAATAAGAAACGGAAGGAATGCACCATTGTGACACATGCGGAAAAGGATACCGAGCGCATCCTGCGCTTTCTGGTTATCGAACAGCACAAAAATAGTTGGTAATTCAAAATATCTTGTCCGGGGAAGGTTGTCACATTTTTAAAAATATGTTACAATCGTCATATCGCCTTGTATGAACGAGACATATTTTGTAAGGAACGTGAAGGAGGAGCCATATATGAGTAAGGTTGCAATTCTTACTGATAGTAATAGCGGATTAACGATGACAGAAGCAGAGAATCTTGGAATCCATCTGCTTCCGATGCCTTTTTTTATAAACGGAAACACACACTTAGAGGGAGTCGATCTGACGGAAGAGGAGTTTTATCAGCAGTTATCCGATAACGCTGAGATTTCAACCTCCATGCCTGCTGTTTCCGATGTAACAGATATGTGGGACCGGTTATTAGAGGATCATGAGGAAGTTGTTTATATCCCGATGTCAAGCGGGTTAAGCAGTTCCTGTGAGACCGCGATCATGTTATCACAGGATTATGATGGTAAGGTTCAGGTTGTGAATAACCAGCGTATCTCCGTTACACAGAAGCAGTCAGCGATCGATGCGAAGACACTGGCATCACGCGGTATGAATGCAGCACAGATCAGACAGTACTTGGAAGACTGGAAGTTTGAATCGAGTATCTATATTATGGTAGATACCTTATATTATCTGAAAAAGGGTGGACGTATTACTCCGGCAGCAGCCGCACTCGGTACCTTATTAAAGCTTAAGCCGGTATTGCAGATTCAGGGTGAGAAGCTAGATGCATTTGCCAAGGCAAGAACGATCAAGCAGGCGAAAAGCATTATGATCCAGGCGATGTTAGATGACTGTAAGGACCGCTTCGGGGATGCAGGTGGCAAGACGGTACATCTGTACATTGCGCATACCCAGAACCGGGAGGCAGCGGAAGAGTTCCGCAAGGAGATCGCAGAGCATTTTCCGGATCAGGAGATCGAGATTGATCCATTACCGATGAGTATTGCATGCCATATCGGACCGGGTTCACTCGCCATTGCATGCAGCAAGCGGATTGATGCATAACAGATCTGTATTGAAGTGATAAGATACAACCATGGAATAGAATAAGATGAATTTCTAAGAAGAACAGTGATTTTGGAACAGATGTCCAAAGTCGTTGTTCTTCTTTTTTATTTTGTGCATATATTGATAAGAGTATAGTCTACAGGGGATGGAGGACTGATGCATGGAGATTATGATTGTAGACGATCACCCACTGGTTCATTATGGAATCCGTCAGGTGATACAAAAGGAAGATTCCGCCAATGTTGTCTATGGAGCCGGAACAGTAGGTGAAGCAGTACGCCTGATTACTGCCCATCCGTTAGATCTGGTATTTGTCGACGTCCGTTTGCAGGGAGAAAGCGGATTTTCCTTTATTCAACAGGCAAGGAAGATCCGTGATGATGTGAAATATATTATGTTGTCTTCTTCCAGACAAAGGGAAGATTTTCTGATGGCATGGGAAATGCGGCTGGATGGATATATTGTAAAACAGGCAGCGATCGAAGATATTCTATATGCGATCCGGCTTGTCAGCCGCGGCGGTCAGTATTTTTCACCGGAGATGTCGATCGCATTAAAGCACTATGATGGAAGAAAACAAAAAGACATCCTGACAAAGCGGGAGCAGGAGGTATTTGCCCTGTTGCAGGCAGGACGTACCAATGCACAGATCAGTGAAGAACTGTTTATCTCGGAATCTACAACGAAAAAGCATGTCAGCAATATTTTAGCGAAGCTGAATTTAAAGCACCGGGTAGAAGCCGCATTATATGGGGAAGGAAAGAAAGAGTCATGTGGAAAATAGGATTTTTGCAGACAAAGAGAAAGGCATGGTTATTCATATGAAGATCAGATTTTATCGTGTGGGAATAAAAATATGGGGAGTTCTTTTTATCTGCCTGCTGCTTGCAGGCACGTGCTATGCAAAGTGGGGAAAAGAACTACGGATACAGGCAAAGGTAGCATCTGGGAAATTGAATTATAAGCTGCCGAATCAGAAGGAAGCTTATGAAACCGGCTGGAAGGATGAGACGGATACAGAAGGACTTTTGGTGGATACGGTAAAGGCGGATACTGTAGAAAATGATGGCGTACAGCTACAGTTAAAGGAAACCGCTCCGATGACGGTACTTCCGGCTCTGTGTGAAGGCAGACAGATCACCTTGCAGTATCCTGTTCTTGCACAGGAGGCCAATACCTTCGATCATATTACCTGTGATACCACCACAAGTCAGGTGCAGTTGCATTGCAAACGGGCGGTATTGCGTGCAGGGGAACAGCAGACGGAGCTTGACATGGAGCAGTATACGCCTTTGGCACCGGATCTGACACTGTCGGTTGAGACAGCGATGTGTCCGGATGAACCGGATAAAATCTGTCAGACCTTTACCCTGACACCGGAGAGCAGGGTGCAGTGGGAACAGGCGATGCAGCAGAAGCTTCCGGCAGAGTGGAGTGAGAAGCTGGCGGGACAGCCGGCAGCATTACAGATGGAGTATGAACTGACCTGGAATCTAAGCTTACAGCAGCAGGTGGAACAGACGCTGGCAGAACGTATTTTCTCCTGTACCTATGCGTACTGGACGCATACGTTTTCCTTAAGCGGAGTCTGGAACCTTGCACGTGAAATAGAAGCAGAGGCAGAAGTCATGCCGCAGGAAGAGCCTGATCCGGTGGAGCAGCCGGAAGTATTGCAGGAGACAGAAGAGACAGAGACAGAGCCAGAAGAACAATCGGGCACAGAGATGCAGCCGGAAGCCGGGAAAGCAATCGAACATGAGAACCAGCCGGGAGCAGAAGACGTTGCAATAGGAGAAGGAACATCTACAGAAGACGCTTCTTCTACAGATGTTCTGTCTTCTGAAAAAAAGGAGTAGCACATGCAGACGGTTTTGTGGCTTGTATTGGCAGCGTTTTGTATCTGGCGTCAGGTAGGAAGCCGGGGACTTGTCAGACGAAGCCATTACAGTGAATTCTATGGGATTGCATTTTTATCGGCAATTCTGTTGATCGGTGCAAGGGTTGTGACGGCAGCATTTTTTGGCAGCTTTTCGACAAGTCCCTACGATCACAGCATCATGGGCTTATTCCGTAATCTGATCGGGCAGTTCCCGGTGTTGTTTGTACGGGAAGCCTTCCGCAGTGAGATTCTGTTTCGGGTATTTCATATGAGAAAGGGCTGGAAACGTGGTATTCTGGTTGCTCTTGTGACGGCATGCTTTATCGGTGTGGAATTAAACTATGCAAAGCTTGCAGCCATGCAGGAGGTAAAGACCTTTGTGATCTATCTTTTTGAAGTCATCCTGCCACTGGTGATGGAGCATATCTTTTTATCCGTCCTAGATCTCTATGGAAGTTCTCGTAGCGGCTTCTGCTACGCGGCGATATTGACAGCGTTTGAGTGGTATTTTCCGGTACTGCCGAACGTAAACTGGCTTGCAGAGACGGTCTATGCACTGATCATTCCGGCACTTTTTCTGATGCAGGCAGTGGATCGGGGAGAAATCTTACAGGGGAAGCGGAGAAGAACGGTTGTAGGAAGAAAGGGACAGATCACAGGCTGTATTTCACTTGTGCTCTGTGTCGGGATCATCTGGTTTTTTGCAGGGGTATTCCCGGTCTATCCATCTGTCGTTTTAACGGGAAGCATGCAGCCGGTCTTTGATCCGGGAGATATGGTATTGATCGAAAAAATAAGCAGTGAAGAGCAGCGACAGAATCTGAAGGCAGGAGATGTGATCAATTTTAAACGGGATGAGATCAATATTTCCCACCGGATCTTACAGGTGATAAAAGAGGATGGGGGATACTGTTTCCAGACAAAAGGGGATAACAATTCCTCGGAGGATGTAAGACTGGTAAAGCCGGAGGAAGTGCGTGGGATCATTCATCATCGTATCCCACACGCGGGACTTTTGATCCTGTGGTTAAAAAGCAGCGACAGCCAGCCGGACGATGTGGAATTTTAGAGGAGGGAACATGCAGAAACGTTCAAAAACAAAGCCAACCGGAAAAGAGCATAAGAGAAGCAAGGTGCGGATCGGAAAAAAACGTTATGGACTGATGGGGGTGGTACTTTTTGGGGTTGTGGTGATGGCAGTGGCAATGGTCCGTCTCATCTGTGATCATACGGAAACGGTAGAGCAGGAGAAGCTGTTAGATTATACCACGCAAAGCAGTGCATCCTATGAGGTCTGGCTGATTCCCAATGATTATGTGACAGGGGAAAAGCAGGGGATGGATGAAAACTATATCCGTAATCTGATCGATCATGTGGATGTGACTGCCTCTGCTTCCTATCAGGGAAGTGCTAAAGCAGATCTGTCAGGGGACTGCACGGTACAGGTCTGGCTGCGCGGGTATCAGATGGATGACGGCGAAAAGGACATTATCTGGGAAAAAAGCATGGGGGTAGTCACGGACAAGCCGGTGGATGAAGAAGGGAAGCAGTATGAGATCGCGCAGACGGTATCTTTGAAGCTGGATGACTATGAGGCAGCCGCAGAGGCAGCCATGGAAGAGCTTGGGGTCAGCAGCAGCCTGGAGGTCGCAGTGGAATTACAGGGGGATCTGTCCGTAAAAAAGGATGGGAAAAAGAAGGAGATTCCGTTAGAAGCAGCAGTTTACATTCCGCTTACTGCCGGCAGGTTTCAGATCGAACATACGAAGGATGTCTCCGGCGCAGATACGCTGACAAAGGAGCAGACACTTCCGGCAGAGCCACAACGCAGTAAGCTGATCCTGCTTGGTGTGCTTCTTACGGTTTTGGTTACATTATTTTTCATTCTTTTATTTTTTACCGGGGATTATACCGCAGAGCAGAAACGGAGGAAAAAGCTGGATGCTGTTTTTCATACCTATGGCGGACAGATTACCTCCCTGCTGGTCTATCCGAAGGAAGACGGAACCGAGGTCTATCAGGTGGATGGAATCCGGGAACTTTTAAAGGTAGCAGAAGAACTCCACCGTCCGATTTTCTATGCATCCGAAGAAAAACCGCATGGCAGGGTGCTGTACTTTTTTGTACAGGAAGAGAAACGGCGGTATCTGTATGGGGAATTAATGGAGTAAGGTATACGAAAGTACCGGATGGAAAGTATACTTTCGTACGTTCCGCGGGGGCTTGTTTTTTCATATACTCTGACTGTAGAAAAAAAGAGCATAGAAGGAGAGTTAGAATGAAGAAAAAGTTTATCGCAGGTGCGTTAGCACTCAGTATGGTACTGGCAGGAACAGGTTATGCATATTGGACAGATGCATTGAACATCACAACCAGTGCTTCCACCGGAAACATGGATCTGCAGTTTATGGATCTTGGACTGTTAGCACAGTATCAGAATGAGGATCAGGGCTGGTCGATCATTGATGGTATCGGAGATACCGGTATGACAGCCGCTTCCTACTTCGAAAGAGGAACGAATTACAATAAGATCGCAGCAGACGGAACAATCGACAACTATTATGCAAAGGCAGATGGCTACAATGATGTAAGCTTTGATGCAAAGCTTGTTGATCCGAGCGAGTTACAGGTTACGATCGGTGATTACAAGGCAAAAGCAGGTGTAAAGATCAGCGACAGCATCGAGGTTTCCTTAGAGAACATCTATCCGGGATATGCGCAGGCATTCCGTACCGATGTCGGTAATGTTGGAAATGTTGCAGCGAAGTTAAGCAAAATGGATATTACCGCAGATGGAGAGGACGCAGGAAACTTAAAGGATATGATCGGTGTTGCATTCCTTGCAATGCGTGAGTGCTGCGAGAAGGGAAATGGAAAAGTAACCGGACTGGCAGAGTACTTTGATGAAGATGACATCTTTACAATGGGTGGTGTGGACTTTGTAAGACTTTCCGCATTTGAGAATCAGAACAAAGAAGAAATGAAGTTCTTAAACGATACCCTGTTTGTTGTAAACAGCAAAAACCGTATGGACTTTGACTGGGCGATCGCTATGGATCCGGATGCAGAGGGTGTATACACAACCGGTTCTACATCCGTAAATAATACCGAAAATGATGACAGTGATTCTATGAACAAGGCAATCACGATCCGTATGAACTTTGGATGGGATCAGTTCAACGAAGGTGTTTCCGATGCCAAGATCCCTGCAAATATCTTAAAGAACCAGAATAAGAACAAATAATCAGAGCGAAAAAGATTCATCTGCATTTTTCGGGATCTGGTACTTGCGCCGGATATTCCTACACCAGATAAAGTAACTGATCATAAGTGGTACGCCGGCACCGATCCATGCGACCGGACTTGCAAGACGGACGGACCAGTAGCCGAACGGAGCAAGTAAAAGCTGAACCGTTGCAACGCGGCAGATCATCTCAAAGATGCCGCTGACCATTGGCATAATGCCACGGCCGAGTCCCTGTAAGGATGTCCGGTACAGGTAGATGAAGGTCAGGAAAACGAAAAAGCAGCTAATGGTATTTAAGTATTGTGTTGCATAGGAGAGTACCGTATCGGACGGATTGCTCAAAAAGATGCTGACAAACGGTCTGCCAAATCCGGCGCAGATAATTGCTGCAAGTCCGGCACAGCATAAGCCGATGATCAGACCGATCCGCATACCCTTAAAGATACGGACAAATTTTCCGGCACCGAGATTCTGACCGCAGTAGGTGGACATCGTCGTTCCAAGCGTCGGCATCGTCTGGGTAGAGATCTGTTCTACCTTACTTGCAGCCGTAAAGGCAGCAACGACGCTTGAGCCGAAGACGTTTACTGCACTCTGTAAGATCATGGAACCGACTGCGATCAGAGAATAATTCAATGCCATTGGAATACCAAGAGCGATGAGCTGTCTGACGGTAACACCGTCGAGGCGGCAGTCGCTCTTTGTAATTTGCAGGATGTCGAACTTCTTGAACATATAGAGGAAGCAAAGCAGTGCAGAAATACCCTGTGCGATGATGGTTGCATAAGCTGCACCGGCAACGCCCCATTTTAATACCACGATACAGAACAGATCGAGTACAATATTTAATACGGAAGACAGGATCAGGAAGTAAAGCGGTGTCTTACTGTCTCCGACTCCACGCAGGATACCGGAAGCAATATTATAGAACATACTGCATACGATTCCATAGAAGATGATACGGATATAGGAATCTGCCATTGCAAGGATGTTTTCCGGGGTATTCATAAATACAAGCAGATCTCTTGAAAAAATAACCGTGATCACCGTTAAGACAACCGATACGATCAGACCAAGCACGAGAGAGACACCGACATAGTGCTTTAATCTTGCAATGTCCCGTGCACCGAATGCCTGGGAGACCATGACACCGAAGCCCTGGGCGATACCGGAGGCAAAACCGAGTACTAAGAACATGATCGATCCGGTCGCACCGACAGCGGCAAGTGCATCCTCACCGAGGAACTGTCCGACGATGATCGTATCAAACATATTGTAGAACTGCTGGAACAGATTTCCGAACAGAACCGGTATGGAGAAAAGAAGTATAATTTTTAACGGATTTCCCGATGTCATATCTTTTGTCATATCTAACCTCATTTCTGGGCATTACACCCGTTTATTTTACAGTTCCTATACCGATGGAGAGAGGAACCGTAACTCTCACAATTCGCTTTAGTATACAACCGCATTTTTGAAATAACAATGTAAAAATCGTTTCAATTATGGTATAATTCGCTCATGAATACGAATCTGGAATATTATAAAATCTTTTATTATGTAGGCAAGTTAAAAAGTATCTCACTTGCGGCAGAAGCGTTGTCTGTTTCCCAGCCGGCGGTTTCACAGGCGGTGCGTAACTTAGAGCGGGAACTGGGCTCATCCCTGTTTATGCGTACCTCAAAAGGCGTCCGTCTGACTGCGGAAGGAGAAGTGTTATATTCCTATGTACAGCGTGGCTATGAGACGATCCGTCAGGGTGAGAAAAAGTTTTTGGAGATGCAGGATCTCGAAAGCGGAGAGATCTGTATCGGGGCGAGTGATATGACGTTGCAGTTTTATCTGTTAGAGCACTTAGAGCGTTTTCACGAGACATATCCGAAGATCAAGGTGACGATCCGCAATGCCCCGACTCCGGAGACGATCCGGCTGCTGGGGGAAGGTCAGATCGACTTTGGGATCGTATCGACACCGTTTGTCTTAGAGAAGAACCTGCATCAGACTCCGGTACGCCGGATCGAGGACATCTTTGTTGCGGGGAAAAAGTTTGCCTATATGCAGGGCGGCAGACTTTCCTATAAGGAATTAGAGAAGATGCCGCTTATGTGCTTAGAAGGAAATACGTCTACGAGAAAGTATGTGGAAGCATTCTTAAAGGAGAATCAGGTGAAGATCAGCCCGGAATTCGAGCTGCCGACGAGCGACATGCTGATCCAGTTTGCAAAAAGGGGGCTTGGCGTGGCAAGTGTGGTAGCGGACTTTGCCGCCGAGGCGATCGCATCCGGAGAGCTGTTCCAGCTTATGTTTAATAAGCCGATCCCATGCAGGGAGTTCTGCATTGTGACGAATGACCGTGTGCCACTTACCGCGGCTGCATCGAAGATGCTTGCTATGCTGTAAACATGATAAAAGTGCACAAATTGCTGGAAACAAACAGCTATGTATGGTATAATCTGTACATAGTTGTTTTGTTTTTTGCAATAAGTGATCGGCAAATTGCAAAAGATGGAGGTTGTAAACAGACACAAATCAGAAAGGGGAGATCGAATGAGAAAAATAAAGCGGTTTCTTAGTGTAGTACTGATACTTGCAATGATGATTACAGGTATGAATGTGGATGGTCTTGTGCTTAAGGTGCAGGCAGGACAGAATGAAGATGGTTACTGGGGTATGATGCTGACAGAAGCAGAGTACCGGACACTTGCCTACGGGATGGATGATACCGGGAAAGAATGGTATCAATATGCGAATAAGGATAACCGTTATCAGTCCGAGCAGTCAACGATCAATGCACTTTTGCAGGATCTTGGTTCCAGAACGGACTTTTACTGGAAGGAAGAGGACGGAAATGAAGCTTAAAATGCAGAGCTTGCCGGAGAAAACAGCGGCTATTATCTGATCGTTACCGGCTGCGTGGAATCTGCTGACCAGACAGTAAACATCCCGGAGGGAACAAAGGGGATTGTATTTGGTTCGGATTATCACTGTGATGATGAAAGCGTGCCGGACGAGGAACGGATCTGGGAGCCGAATACTTATGCAAGGCTGGATATCAATGCAACGGCACCGGTAGCATTTGCAAGAGGTGTATTTTCGGATATTACGATACATTATGCCACAGATACCACGGTCATGGTCAACGACAGTTCTGTGCATGGATCGCTGTATGCGGATACTGCTGCATCACAGCCGAAGAATCTCTTTGTCGGAAGAGGTGTATCGGTCTATGGAATCAGTGGATTTGACAGGCTGGACATCTTACAGGAATCCGGACAGGATGACGAAGGGAATACCTGGACGAACAGACAGATGGCGTTTGATGCACCATCGGCAGCTACAGGCATCATGCTTGGAAACATTGGCTGTGCGGTTTTAGATGAAAATGGTGTGCCAAGGAAAGCGGAAGCAAATGACGAGAAGTCAGAAGTGCGTTTCAATCTTAACTACCATGAGGAGTATATCCCGAAGCTGGCTGCGGGGACTGACCTCGGAACCTATGAGAATACAGAGGATCAGAAGTCTTATCCGAATCCGCTTTCGATTGCTTATTACAAGAATGTGGATACATGGGAGTCTTATTCCCTGCCGGTGCATACACAGGTTGTCGCGTATCTGAATGCAGTGGCATGGAAGGCAAGTCCGATCAATTACTGTGGAGCAGAGGGAGATCCTTATTATGAAGTAGATGCAGAGGGTAAGCTGTTTTATGGAGATAATAGAGTATACAGCCTACTGCGTTATCCGGATGTGGATACCTACCGGAAGGTCGGACATGAGGATGTGAATTATGATGAGCTGGAAATGGAATCGATCGCAGATGCAGATAATCTTCCGGCAGTCATGCAGGCGGCAGTCTATGACAGTACCCTGAACAAGGATGCGTATTATGAACTGAATGTGCAGTATGCATATGAAGAGGGTGAAACAGAAGCGGAAACAATAACCGGAGGAAGCCTTCAAGTGCCATCCGGTGTGAAGGGTATCCGGATCAGTACAAATGGTACCGGAAGTGATGAAAACTGGCAGCAGACGACACTTGTGCTGAATGATATTACCGTACCATCCGGTGCACAGGTGGAGCTTACAAACGGTGCCTATCAGGCAGCAGATGGAAGTCTTAACATCCGTGGCGGTGGAGAGGTATCTCTCTGGAACACCAGGGAATTTAAGAGTGATGTGATCTTAGAGGATGACTCGGTCTGTGCAGTCGGAGACAGCAGCCTTACCGGTAAGATCAGTGCCAGCCCTGCTAATGGAACGATCGGAACGGTGAAGTTTACAGGCTGTAATACCATTGCCGGTATTGATGGTATCCGTACCGTCGCTTATGACTGGGCAGATATTAATGTCGTAGGCAGCCAGGGACTGAACTTCTATGATATTACAAATGGATATGATGGAACAGATGCAGACAGTGCAAAGGGTAATCTGAATCTGAATATCGAAGGTGCACCGGCTGAAAAAAATATCCCGGTTTTCCACAATCCGGTCTCCCTTGGATCATTTTTAGAAACTGCATGGGAGATAAAGGATACGGGTGTGCAGTATCCGGTTTATGTGTATGAAGACAATGAAGCGGGTAATTATCAGCGATATGCAAAGTATAGTGATGGAAAGTATTATCCGGTCTGGGACGGATCAGGCTGCTTTGATGCAGGGGTAGAGGCAGCATCCGGAACGATACTTGAGGCATTAGAGAAGACAGAACAGCATAGAAATAACAGTGGGATTTTCCTGCGTTATGGTAAGAATTTTGGAACAGAGAATGAACAGGATATTGAGGTTACAGAAGGAACGAAGATCTATGATGTAACACAGGCAGATGCTGCAACAGCAGGAAGTATCTGGGACGCAGTACAGTATAACAATATACAGGATTTTGAAAAGGATATTGATGGACGAACCATTGCGATGACGAATGGGAAAAACATCCAGATCCGCGTATATGCGGAAAGTGATCCGGAGCAGTCTGCAGATGAATTTGTACAGGATGAAGTGCAAAAGGAGATGGAGACAGCGTTTGTTGCAAATACTGCATCGGCAAAGAACCTGAATCTATGGCTTGCGTACCTGTCACAGACAAAGGGCTATGCTTATATAAAGGCAGAATCCAGTGAAGATGGAAAGGTGAACTTTGGAAAGCTCGTGCTTCCAGAAGCTTTAAAAGGCCTGTTTATCAAGACCAATACGGACTGGGATTCGGAGGATACAAAGATCGCGGAGGCAGGAATAGAAAGTATCACTGCATCGGCAGCGGGACAGAAGGTCAAGATCAAAGGAGCGATCAACCGGGACTTTGCTTTTATTCCGGGCAGTTATGATGCGGAGCTGATGTTAGCGGGTGCAAGAGTGAATGGTGTCTTAGATGCAGGTAACGCGAAGGTGACGATTGACAATACGACGGTTGTTTCCACCCTGACGAATGTGAAAACATTAAATCTTAAGGGAGAACTGACGGTTGTAAAGGATCTGTCCTTTGCGGAGGACGGAATCCTGACGGTGGCAGAGACAGATAAAACAGCAAGTCTTTTAGCAAAAAGCGGTGCTACGATAGAGCTTCCGGATGTGAATGCAATCTATGATGAGGAAAATGGTTATGCAAAAGAATTTGAGATCTTAGAAGAAGTCGATAACGGCGTCCGTCCGACGATCACCTTTACCGGAACGCTGAATATGGGTAACTACTGGGATAAGTTATATCTTTCTGTCTATCGTGGAGAAGATGGTGACTGGGAATTTAAAGAGCTTAAACTTCCGATTTATTATTATGCGTCAAATGGTGAGCAGTGTAACTGTCTGGTTGTACTGGAAGGGAAAGTTTACCAGTTCACCTGGGGAAATGAGGAAAATGCGGTTTCATCCATAGAGATCAATGGAGAGACATGGGATCTGGGTGGAATAAAACTGATCGACTTAAGCGATAAGTATCAGGAAGCAGACCTTCAGACATCAAGCTGGGAGAATATGCTGAAACTGATGCCGTTTGATGCAGCAAAGGCAAAAGAGAATCCGAATTACAATGTAGATATATTCACTTCGGATAGGTATTATCCATGGATGCATTCAGATGAATGGAACTGTGAATATGATGGCACGCAGGCTGTCTCAGACTATCAGATGACACAGGATGCAGCGACGATAGAGAACTTCAGGCAGATCGCACTTTATTATGGAACCTATGTGGATGATGAGTATTGTGGAAGCTATGTAGAGGTCTATCCGGTTGCACAGTATCTTGCAGACCGGGAAGAGGGGGATACTACCTTCACCGATGCGGATGCATATACCGATGATGGATTGCTTAGAAAGTATGCCCTGTATTCTAACATCTGGCAGAATGATATCGGAGAAGCTGAGATTACAAAGAGCAGCCATTATATTACCGTATCGGCTGCACCGGCAGATCTTGCAGATACATCAAAGTTTACGGTGAAAACCGGCTCCTATACTTATAATGGAACTGCCTATAAGGATAAACCGGTTGTTACCTTCACCGGTGATGCATCCACACCGTCCTATGTATTACAGGAAGGAAAGGACTATACCTTAAGCTATGCGGATAACACGAATGCGGGAACAGCAACGGTAACAATCACTGCAATCGCAGGCCGTGGATTAAAGGGAAGCAGAAAGGCAGGCTTTACGATTGCTGCAAAATCCATTACATCCGGCACGGTTTCTTCCATTGCATCACAGACCTATACTGGTAAGGCATTGACACCGGTAGTAACGGTGAAGGATGGAAACAGCGTTCTGGTAAAGGGTAAGGATTATACGATTTCTTATCTGAATAACACGAATGCAGGAACAGCAACGGTTACGATCAAAGGAACCGGAAATTATACAGGAACGATAACAAAGACGTTTAAGATCGAGCCAAAGAGTATTTCGAAGCTTACGGTCAAGGGCATCGGTACGAAGTATTACAATGGAAAGAAGCAGACGCAGTCTCTTAGTGTATATGATGGTGCGGTGAAGCTGAATGCTTCCTGTTATACGGTTACCTATAAGAATCATACCAATATAGGAAAGGCAACGATAGA
>CACZPJ010000180.1 GCA_902782995.1 uncultured Lachnospiraceae bacterium
ATTGAGCTTTTTCTTGAAATCAATCACAAAAACAACAAAAATGAAGCTGCCGCTTCACGAATTTTCATTCGTTAAAGCGACAGCCCCATTGCGCGAGAGTGTGCGGCAAGCGCACACTTTATTTTATTGATTCTGTTCTTTTGCCAGATTCTTCTGGGCAGTGGAAAGCATTAACTTGATACGGTTTAACTGGTTTACTTCACTGGCACCCGGATCATAGTCGATGGCTACGATGTTGGATAACGGATACTCGTGACGCAGCTTTTTGATGACACCCTTTCCTACGACGTGGTTCGGCAGGCAGGCAAACGGCTGTGTACATACGATATTGTTCGTTCCGGTATGGATCAGCTCTAACATCTCACCGGTTAAGAACCAGCCTTCACCGGTCTGGTTACCCTGGGAAACAAGGCCATCTGCATATTTTGCAAGTTCTTCGATCCGTGCAGGCGGATCAAAGTGTTTACTCTTTTCGAATTCATCCCGTGCAGCGGAACGCAGCCACTCGAAGAACTGGATACCAAGGTTGCTGTTGCGGGCGGACTTTTTACTCATACCAAGGTTCTCTGCCTTGAAGTTCTGATTGTAGAAGCAGTAGAGCAAGAAGTCAGTAAGATCCGGTACGACTGCCTCGGCACCTTCGGATTCTAACAGATCCACCAGATAGTTGTTTGCTGCCGGAAGGAATTTTACTAAGATCTCACCAACAACTCCGACACGCGGCTTTTTCACATCTGTGACCGGAAGATTGTCGAAGTCACGGATGATCTCACGGCAGTAACGTTTGAACTTGCTGTGGGAGAGCATGCGGTTCTGGGATACAAAGGCAGAGATCTTTTTCACCCATTTTCTGTGCAGCTCATTTGCAGATCCCGGAACGGCTTCGTATGGACGCATGCGGTAGAGACAGCGCATGAAGATGTCACCGAATTCTAAGGCATACAGACCACGCTGGATGAGCGGCAGTGTAAGCTTAAAGCCCGGATTGCTTTCGAGTCCGCTTAAGTTGATGGAGATAACCGGAACATCCGGGTAGCCGGCTTTTTCTAAGGCACGGCGGATAAAGCCGATGTAGTTCGAAGCACGGCATCCACCACCGGTCTGTGAGATCAATACAGCCGTCTTTGTCATATCGTATTTGCCGGATAATACGGCACTCATGATCTGACCGACTACCATCAGGGATGGGTAGCAGGCATCATTGTTTACATATTTCAGACCAATATCTACCGAAGACTTATTGTCGTTATCGAGTACTTCAAGATGATAACCGGAAGCATTGAATGCCGGCTCGATCAGCTCGAAGTGGATCGGGGACATCTGTGGGCAGAGAATGGTGTAATCCTTGCGCATTTCCTTTGCAAATACGACACGGTTGTAGTTTGCAGGAACGATCGTGCGCTTCTCGTTTCTCTTTTCCTTGACACGGATCGCAGCGAGCAGGGAGCGGACACGGATTCTTGCAGCACCAAGGTTATTGACCTCATCGATCTTTAAGCAGGTATAGATCTTGCCGGACTTGGTTAAAATATCGTTCACGCAGTCCGTTGTTACGGCGTCAAGACCACATCCAAAGGAGTTTAACTGG
Organism: uncultured Lachnospiraceae bacterium; assembly: GCA_902782995.1. GTDB lineage: Bacteria > Bacillota > Clostridia > Lachnospirales > Lachnospiraceae > Roseburia_C. The sequence goes on from CACZPJ010000180.1 coordinate 1,589, forward strand.
ATCAGGTCAAGATCATCCCTTGTCTTCACGAAGTTGGCTGCGGCATATAATCTGGAGTGATACATCCACTGATCCATAACGATAAGAGGTCTTTCGACTTCCTTTAAGTGGGAGACGGAGTCCTCGGTCAATACGGCAATGCCATAGGAAGTGATCAGTTCCGGAATACCATGGTTGATCTCAGGATCGACATGGTATGGACGGCCGGCAAGCACGATACCACGCTTTCCGTTTTCTTCCATATATTTTAAAACTTCTTCGCCCTTGCGCTTCATTTCCTCGCGGGCATTTGCAAGCTCATGCCATCCGGCAAGTACGGCTTCACGGATCTCATCCTCCGGAATAGAGAATTCGGCAGCAAAGGTCTTAACAAGCTGGTTACTTAATGCATCCACATTTGCAAAGGACATGAATGGATTTAAGAACCGCACCTGACCGGAAGTGATCTCATCCACGTTGTTTTTGATATTTTCCGCATAAGAGGTAACGATCGGACAGTTATAGTGGTTGTTCGAATCCGGGAATTCGTTACGCTCATATGGAATACATGGGTAGAAGATAAAGTCTACGCCCTGTTTTACCAGCCAGGAAACATGACCATGCGCAAGCTTTGCCGGGTAACATTCGGATTCACTCGGAATACTGTCGATACCAAGCTCATAGATCTTACGTGTGGACTGTGGGGAGAGTACGACCTGAAACTTTAAGGCAGCAAAAAATGTTGCCCAGAACGGGTAGTTCTCATACATATTTAAAACACGCGGGATACCGACTGTGCCACGGATTGCAGCTTCACTGCTTAATGGCTCATAGTCAAAAATACGTTTGTTCTTATATTCGAAAAGGTTCGGGATGTTCTCTTTGTTCTTTTCCTTGCCAAGACCACGTTCGCAACGGTTACCGGTGATATACTGGCGGTTTCCGGAGAAACGGTTGATTGTTAAGAGACAGTGGTTGGTACAGCCCTGACATCTTGCCAGCTTGGTATCGAAGGTCAGCTCATTGATCTGATCGATCGAAAGCATGCTGGTCTGATAGTCTGCCTCGTGGCGTTCACGCGCGATAAGCGCAGCACCAAAGGCACCCATGATTCCGGCAATATCCGGACGGATCGCCTGAACACCCGCGATCTTTTCAAAGCTTCGTAATACCGCATCGTTATAGAAGGTACCACCCTGTACGACGATGTGCTCGCCGAGATCTTTGGCATCGGATAACTTGATAACCTTAAATAAGGCATTCTTAATAACGGAATATGCAAGACCGGCAGAAATATCTGCGACGGAAGCACCTTCCTTCTGTGCCTGTTTTACCTTGGAATTCATAAATACTGTACATCTGGTACCAAGGTCGATCGGATTCTTGGCAAATAAGGCTTCTTTTGCGAAGTCCTGAACGCTGAAGTTTAAGGACTTTGCGAAGGTCTCGATAAAGGAACCGCAGCCGGAAGAGCAGGCTTCATTTAACTGTACGCTGTCAACGGTCTGGTTCTTGATCTTGATACACTTCATATCCTGGCCACCGATGTCAAGGATACAGTCTACCTTCGGATTGAAGAAAGCAGCCGCATAGTAGTGGGCAACGGTCTCTACCTCACCATCATCTAACATCAGTGCAGCCTTCATCAGAGCTTCACCATATCCGGTTGAGCAGGAGTGTACGATATGTGCCTTTTCCGGCAGCTTTGCGTAGATCTCTTTGATCGAGCGGATCGCGGTCGCAAGCGGGCTTCCGTTGTTGTTGCTGTAGAAGGAGTACAGTAAGGAACCGTCTTCTCCGACAAGGGCAACCTTGGTAGTCGTAGAACCTGCATCGATACCAAGATAGCAGTTACCTTCGTAGGTAGAAAGGTCTGCAGTTGCAACATTATGTCCGCTGTGACGCTTGGTGAAGGCTTCGTAATCGGCTTCATCGGCAAAAAGCGGCTCCATACGTGCAACTTCGAATTCCATATGGATATGGGAGGACATCTTTTCCATCATGGCTTCTAAGCTGGTCGTAACGTCCTTTTTATAATTCAGTGCAGATCCGATGGCAGCAAACAGATGGGAGTTCTCCGGTACGATCGCATGCTCATCGTCTAACTTCAGGGTACGGATAAAGGCAGCCTTTAACTCGGATAAGAAGTGGAGCGGACCACCTAAGAATGCAACGTGGCCGCGGATCGGCTTTCCGCAGGCAAGACCACTGATGGTCTGGTTTACTACCGCCTGGAAAATAGAAGCGGACAGATCTTCTCTGGTCGCACCTTCATTGATCAACGGCTGGATATCTGTCTTTGCAAATACACCACATCTGGCCGCGATTGGGTAGATTGCCTTATAATCCTTTGCATATTCGTTCAGACCGGAAGCATCCGTCTGGATCAGGGAAGCCATCTGGTCGATAAAAGAGCCGGTACCGCCGGCACAGATACCATTCATACGCTGCTCTACGTTTCCACCCTCAAAGTAGATAATCTTGGCATCTTCACCACCTAATTCGATCGCAACATCGGTCTGCGGTGCGTAGTGCTGTAAGGCAGTTGATACAGCGATTACCTCCTGTACAAAAGGTACACCTAAGTGCTTTGCAAGGGTCAGTCCGCCGGAACCTGTGATCATTGGGGCAAGCCGGCATTCACCAAGCAGGTCATAGGCTTTATGTAAGAGACTGTTTAAGGTCTCCTGGATATTGGCAAAGTGACGCTCGTAATCGGAAAAGAGCAGATTGTCCTTCTCGTCGAGGATGGCGATCTTTACCGTTGTAGAACCAATATCGATTCCTAATTTGTATAAGTTTGTATTTTCCATGATTTCCCTCCTGTATTTCTGTCAGGGTTTTATTTCTTATTATAATGTAATTCTTTTTCAACAAAACAAAGACATTATACGACAAGCGAATCGAAAAAACAATTTGTTTTTTGATTTCTTTATAGTTTCTTTATTCTTTTCTAAACTTTTTGTGAAATCGGGGATGCTGAATTGACAAGGCTTTGGATATTGGAGTAAGATGAAGCAAATATCGTTAGAATGAATGATTGTAATATTAAAGGAGAATTCTATGAATAACTGGTTAAACAAATTAGAAAGAAAGCTTGGAAGATTTGCGATTCCGAATCTGATCGTATGGCTGATCGGTGCATACTGTATCGGCTTCGCCGTTTATACGGTAAGTCCGTCCTTACTCAGTATGCTGACCTTAAGCCCATATCATATCTTACATGGACAGATTTGGAGACTGTTTACCTGGATCTTAATGCCGACCGATACGAATATCATATTCTTGCTGATCATGGCAATGTTTTATTATCAGCTTGGAACAACATTAGAGCGGAGCTGGGGAACCTTCCGTTTTAATGTCTATATTTTCAGTGGAATGCTCTTTACGGTGCTTGGTGCATTTATCCTTTATGCCATCTATGCGGTCAGCTACCACGGCATGGGCAGTGTGATCCTGTCTACCTTATCCTTACAGATCAGCTTTGGCTTTTCCACGAATTATATCAATATGTCGATCTTTTTGGCATTTGCCCTGATGTTCCCGGATATGCAGGTGCTGTTATGGTTCATTATCCCGGTGAAGATGAAGTGGATGGCGATCGTTTATGCAATCATTACCGCATATGAAGCAGTCGTTGCCGGCTGGGCAGGAAGAATCGCGATCGTGATGTCACTGCTTAACTTTATCATTTTCTTCTTATCGACCCGCAATTACCGCAGGGTATCACCGAAGGAGATCCATCGCAGACAGGTCTACCGGGCGCAGACGCGTGAACCGCGCAGGGGAACGATCACGAAGCATAAGTGTGCGATCTGCGGAAGAACGGAATTAGATGATCCGACGTTGGAATTTCGTTTCTGCTCGAAATGTAATGGCAATTATGAGTATTGCAGTGACCATCTGTTTACCCATACACATGTAAAGTAAAAAATCAAAAGATTCCTGTTGATTTTACCTGCTACTTGTCGTTATAATAGAAGTTATTGAGAGAACATAGGCAGGAGGAAGACAAATGGAAAACGAAAATGTCTCCAGAAATTTTATTGAGCAGATTATCGACAAGGACCTGGCAGAGGGACACTGCAAAACAGTGCATACAAGATTCCCTCCGGAGCCGAACGGTTACCTTCATATAGGACATGCAAAATCGATTTTATTAAATTGCGGACTTGCCAAGGAATACGGCGGTAAGTTCAATCTCCGTTTTGATGATACGAACCCGACCAAGGAAAAGATTGAGTTCGTGGAATCGATCAAGGAAGATGTAAAGTGGTTAGGTGCAGACTGGGAGGATCGTCTCTTTTTTGCATCGAATTACTTTGACCAGATGTATGAAGCAGCGATTAAGCTGATCAAGAAGGGTAAGGCATATGTTTCTGACCTGAATGCAGAGCAGATGCGTGAGTACCGCGGAACCTTGACAGAACCGGGCAAGGAAGATCCGTCAAGAGACCGCAGCGTAGAAGAGAACCTTCAGATGTTTGAAGATATGAAAAACGGCAAGTATCAGGATGGAGAAAAGGTTCTGCGTGCCAAGATCGATATGGCATCCCCGAACATCAACATGCGTGATCCGATCCTGTACCGTGTGGCACATATGACACATCACAGCACCGGAGATAAGTGGTGTATTTATCCGATGTATGACTTCGCACATCCGATCGAAGATGCGATTGAAGGAATCACACATTCGATCTGCACACTGGAATTCGAGGATCACAGACCGTTATATGACTGGGTAGTCCGTGAGTTAGAGTATGAGAATCCACCAAAGCAGATCGAGTTTGCCAAGCTGTATCTGACGAATGTGGTAACCGGTAAGCGTTATATCAAAAAGCTGGTAGAAGAGCATGTCGTAGATGGTTGGGATGATCCGCGTCTTGTTTCTATCGCAGCACTTCGAAGAAGAGGATTCACACCGGAATCGATCAAGATGTTTGTCGATCTGTGCGGAATCAGCAAGAGCAACAGTTCGGTAGACTATGCAATGCTTGAGTACTGCATCCGTGAGGATCTGAAGTTAAAGCGTGCAAGAGTGATGGCTGTCTTAGATCCGATCAAGGTAGTTATCGACAACTATCCGGAGGATCAGGAAGAGTACTTTGAGGTTGTAAACAACATGGAAAACGAAGAACTTGGCACAAGACAGGTTCCGTTTGGCCGTGAGTTATACATTGACAGAGAGGACTTCATGGAAGAGCCGCCGAAGAAATACTTCCGTATGTTCCCGGGCAATGAAGTGCGTCTGATGCATGCATATTTCGTAAAATGTGAGAGCTTTATCAAGGATGAGACCGGAAAAGTGGTAGAGATCCACTGCACATATGATCCGGCTTCGAGAGGTGGAAACAGCCCGGACGGACGAAAAGTGAAGGGAACGATTCACTGGGTTTCTGCTAAACATGCGAAAAAAGTACAGATTCGGCTGTATGAAAACATTGTGGATGAAGAATTAGGCGTGTATAATGAAGATGGAAGCCTGAATCTGAATCCGAATTCACTGACGGTATTAGATAACTGTTATGTAGAACCATCCTTAGCAGATGCAAAGGCATATGACAGCTTCCAGTTTGTACGTCAGGGATATTTCTGTGTAGATGCGAAGGATTCCACACCGGAGGCACCGGTATTTAACCGGATCGTTTCCTTGAAGAGTTCTTATAAGCTTCCAAAAACGGAATAAGAACGGAAGAAAAGAGAGGATAAAAATGAATTTATTTGCAGGTCTTGAAAAGTTTGGATTTAAGTCAACGGAGGATGTTGATCTGTTTGCAGACGAGAAGGAAGAAAAAAAGAGCAGTGATAGTGCAGCAGCAAAGGTGGCAGAGGAGCCGAAGGAGGAAGATTTCCTGCTTGAAAAGTCAATCCGTTGTACGGTATGTGATAAAGTTTTCAAGACAAAGATGGTAAAATCCGGACGTGTAAAGCGTATGGAACCGGATCAGGATCTCCGTCCGCGCCATATGTATATTGATACCTTGAAATACGATGCATCATCCTGTCCGTTCTGTGGATATACGGCACTGAATCGTTACTTTGAACATCTGACAAGCGGGCAGATCAAGCTGATCAAGGAACAGATCGGAAGCAGCTTCCAGCCGACGGCACAGAAGGAAGAACTCGCTTATGACTATGATACAGCGATTGATATGCATAAGCTGGCACTGTTTAATGCGATCGCGAAAAAGGCAAAGACCAGTGAGAAGGCATATAACTGTCTGATCATTTCCTGGCTGCTTCGTGGCAAAAAGGAGATGCTTTTAAAACAGGAGCCACAGGATACTGCACAGATCGAGGCATGTGCAAAGGAAGAAGAGGCTTTTTACCAGCAGGCATATGATGGTATGGTGAAGGCAGTCAGCACGGAGATGTTCCCAATCTGTGGAATGGATCAGAGTACGATGGATTACCTGCTTGCTGCAATGTCTTTCTATTTTAAGAAATATGAGCAGGCATCGAAGAGTCTGGCAACTGTCCTTACTTCGGTAACAGCCGGACGTAAGATCAAGGACAAGGCATTAGAATTAAAAGAAGAGATCATTAATGAGATTAAGAAGAATAAATAGAGAATAAACAAAGCAGGCGAATGGAGATCTTATGAAAGATTTACTGATTCAGTTGGATCACAATTCAAAAAAAGCACTTTATGAGCAGATCTATGCGTTTATTCGAAATGAGATAGCAGACGGTAAGATTTCCCATGGGGAAAAATTACCGTCTACTCGTTTGTTGGCCGGAAATCTGCAGATCAGCAGAAGCACCGTGGAACTGGCATATGAACAGCTTGTGGCAGAGGGATATTTACAGACCAGGCCATGTGCCGGATATTTTGTCTGCGACATCAGCGGGATGTATGAGTGGAAGCAGGAGAACCGCAGGGAGACGGCGGAGCATATCAGACAGATGGAGAAGAAGCGGTCAAAGGATTACCGGATCACATTTTCACCATTCCGGGTAGACGAAGAACATTTTCCGTTCCGGCTCTGGCAGAAGCTGAACCGGAATGTGAACTTTGCGGATGATCCATCCTTTTTTCATGCGGGGGATTCAAGAGGAGATCTAAGACTCCGCAGCGTGATCAGCAGTTATCTGCACCGGGCAAGAGGGGTAAACTGTGAGCCGGAGCAGATTGTTTTAGGCGCAGGAAATGAATACCTTCTGCTGTTACTGGCACAGATGTTAGGCAGTAACAAAGTGGTCGCAATGGAGGATTACACTTATATTCAGGCGGCACGGACGTTTCAGAATATGGAATATATTGTAGCACCGGTTGGCATGGATGAAAGCGGAATCCGTATCGATGAGGTGAAAAGCTATGGCACAGATGCAGTCTATGTGATGCCCTCCCATCAGTTTCCGATCGGTACCGTGATGCCGTTAAAGCGTCGGATGGAGCTGCTGCAATGGGCAGCGGCAGAGCCGGATCGTTATATTATAGAAGATGACCACGACAGTGAGTTCCGTTACCGTGGAAAGCCGATTCCATCCTTACAGGGGATGGATGATGGCAATCATGTGATCTATCTTGGAACTTTTTCAAAGAGCATTGCACAGTCGGTACGTGTCAGCTATATGGTGCTTCCGAAGAAGCTGCTTGGCAGATATCTGAGCGATTGCGGCTTTTATTCCACGACGGTTCCGCGTATCCAGCAGGAGGTATTGTACCGTTTTCTGGAAAACGGAGACTTCGAACGTCACCTCAACCGGATGAAGAATGTCTATAAGACAAAGCAGGAATGTCTGCTCCGTCTGCTGAAAAAGCAGCACTGGGTGAAGAAGATCTATGGAGAAAATGCGGGATTCCATGTGAATGTAGAACTGAATACTACACTGAGCGAAGCAGAGGTGCTTGCACTTGCAGAAGGTCAGCATATTAAGCTGTTCGGACTTTCTGCATACCGTCTGAAAAAAGGCGAAGCACCAAAAACGGTGATTCTCTTATTGGGATACGGGAATATCAATGAAGCGCAGATCAAAGAGGGCATAGAGATTCTGTCTGATCTGTTAGATCCTTATGTGGAAGAGCAGGGATGATTTTTGGACAAGTGACAGATCGATTATTGGAAACCGTCGGATTCATTTGAATTGAATAAAGTGTGCGCTCGCCGCACACTTTTGTTGTATCGGAATTCTAACGGAATTTCCTATACAGTAATAAAAGCCCGGATCGCAGTTTTCTGCGATCCGGGCTTTGTCACGTTATTTTACGCACTTATATTATTTCTGGTTTTCTTTTACTTCCTGCATCTTCATTGCACGGACTTTTAATGGAAGACCGAATAAGGTAATGAAGCCTTCTGCATCATGGTGATCGTATAAGTCACCGGTTGTGAAGCTTGCAAGAGACTCGCTGTAGAGTGAGTATGGAGAAGTTGTTCCGGCTTTGATGATGTTACCTTTGTACAGCTTGAACTTAACTTCACCGGTTACATATTCCTGAGTAGACTCTACGAATGCCTGAACAGCCTCACGTAATGGAGTGAACCATTTTCCTTCGTATACGATCTGAGCAAGCTTGTTGCCCATGTCTTTCTTCACTTCCATGGTAGCACGGTCGAGTACGAGCTCCTCTAACTGCTCATGTGCTTCCATTAAGATCGTTCCGCCAGGAGTCTCATAGACACCACGGGATTTCATTCCGACAACACGGTTCTCGACAATATCAACGATACCAACACCATGCTTGCCGCCTAAGCGGTTCAGCTCACGGATAATATCGGAAACTTTCATCTTCTTGCCATTGACAGAAGTAGGAACACCCTTTTCGAATGTCATGGTTACATACTCGCCCTCATCCGGAGCTTTTTCCGGAGACACACCTAATACAAGAAGGTGATCGTAGTTTGGCTCACAGGAAGGATCCTCTAACTCAAGTCCTTCATGGCTGATGTGCCACAGGTTACGGTCACGGCTGTAGCTGGAGTCAGCAGCGAATGGAAGATCGATGCCATGTGCCTTACAATATTCGATCTCATCCTCACGGGACTGAAGCTTCCATTTTTCGTTTCTCCAAGGAGCAATGATCTTGATGTCAGGAGCAAGTGCTTTGATCGCAAGCTCGAAACGGATCTGGTCATTTCCTTTTCCGGTAGCACCGTGGCAGATTGCAACTGCGCCTTCCTTACGGGCAACTTCTACTAACTTCTTAGCGATACCAGGACGAGCCATGGAAGTACCTAATAAGTACTTGTTCTCATATACGGCATTTGCCTGTACACATGGAACGATGTAATCGTCACAGAATTCGTCTACGATATCTTCAATATATAACTTGCTTGCGCCGGATAATTTTGCTCTTTCCTCTAATCCGTCTAATTCATTTCCCTGTCCACAGTCGATACAGCAGCAGACAACATCATAGTCGTAGTTTTCCTTTAACCAAGGGATAATAGCAGTCGTATCAAGACCACCGGAGTAAGCTAAGACAACTTTTTCTTTCATAATGCTAGTTCCTTTCTTCACTTTCGTGTTCATTTTTTGTGCAGGGAAGCCAGAAAAAAGCCTCTCTGCGTCACTAAAAATAATATACAACAAATAAGAAAAGAACGCAAGCGAAAAAATATACATAAATGATTTATAAAAATGCATATAAATATGCAAACCGTACAGAATACGTTTTAGAAATGCATAAATATAATAAGAAGAAAGACGTAAAAATGACGAAAAAAAGGTCGCTTTTTCAGGAAAATAGTACTTGCATAAATGAATAAATGTATGTATAATTATGCAGTGTAAGAGGACGATAAGATTTCCTCACATGGAAATGACCGGAAAAAACAAGAGAAAGGAAGCCACAGCGTTCCGGTCTGTAAGATTGTGGCACTGATTTGGAAAAGAGATATGATTAAAGCAGGAATTATCGGAGCAACTGGTTATGCTGGCGGAGAATTAGTCAGATTGTTATTGGGACATAAGGAAGTGGAGATCAGATGGTTCGGCTCAAGAAGTTACATAGATAAGAAGTACGCAGAAGTATATCAGAACATGTTTGAGTTAGTAGATGCAACCTGTATGGATGATAATATAGAAGAACTTGCAAAACAGGTAGACGTTATATTTACCGCAACTCCACAGGGCTATCTGGCATCGGTTCTGACTGAGGATATTTTAAAACAGACAAAGGTCATCGACCTGAGTGCAGATTACCGGATCAAGGATGTGGCAACTTATGAAGAGTGGTACAAGATCGAGCATAAGAGCCCGCAGTTTATCGAAGAAGCAGTCTACGGACTCTGTGAGATCAACCGTGATAAGGTAAATGCAGACACCAGACTGATCGCGAATCCGGGATGCTATACCACCTGTTCGATTTTAACAGCGTATCCATTAGTAAAAGAAGGACTGATCGATCCTTCCACACTGATCATTGATGCAAAAAGCGGTACGTCCGGAGCGGGAAGAGGTGCAAAGGTGAATAACCTCTACTGTGAAGTGAATGAGAATATGAAAGCATACGGAGTAGCAACACATCGCCATACACCGGAGATCGAAGAACAGCTTGGTTATGCTGCCGGCAAGGAGATCACAGTTACATTCACCCCGCATCTTGCACCGATGAACCGTGGTATTCTTGCAACAGAGTATGCATCACTGGTGAAGAAGGCAGACGGAAGTTATCCGACCGAAGAAGAGATCTGCGCTGTATATAAGAAGTATTACGATAAGGAGAAGTTCGTCCGTGTTCTTGATGCAGGCGTATGCCCGGAGACAAAATGGGTAGAGGGCAGCAATTATGTGGATGTCAACTTTGCCGTAGATAAGCGCAATGGCCGTGTGATCATGATGGGTGCACTGGATAATATCGTAAAGGGAGCAGCCGGACAGGCAGTCCAGAATATGAACCTGATGTTTGGATTTAAGGAATCCGAAGGATTAGAGTTAGTACCGATGTTCCCATAGAAAGAGTGGCAGAAGTGGAAAGTGGAATTAAGATAAGGAAGATGGAGACTGCCGATTACGATCAGGTAAAAGCACTCTGGATGTCGATCCATGGATTCTGTATCCGCAGCATCGATGATTCCAGGGAAGGTGTGGAACGTTTCATCCGGCGGAATCCGACGACGAGTATTGTCGCGGAAAAGGATGGACAGATCGTCGGTTCGATCCTGTGTGGACATGATGGCAGAACGGCATGTCTGTATCACGTCTGTGTATCGGAGGCCTTCCGGAAAAAGGGGATCGGAAGGGCAATGGTGGACGAAGCGTTAAAGGCACTCAGATTAGAAAAAATCAGTAAGGTATATCTGGTCGCTTTTACCAATAATGAAGTGGGAAACCAGTTCTGGAAGGATATGGGCTGGACATTCCGGGAAGATTTTAACTATTATGATTTTAAGTTAAACAGCGAGAACCACTTTGAGTTCAATGCTTAAGAGATTGACCTGGCACAAGGGATGTGCGGAAAAGAGGAAAAAATGCAGATAATAAATGGTGGCGTAACAGCAGCAGAAGGATTTATGGCTGCATCAACAGCAGCGGGAATCAAGTATAAGGATCGTACCGATATGGCGATGATCTACAGCAAAAATCCATGTGTAACAGCAGGAACTTTTACAACGAATATCGTAAAGGCTGCTCCGGTCAAATGGGATCAGAAGATCGTAAAAGAAAGCCCATATGCACAGGCAGTTGTAGTAAATGCCGGAATCGCAAATGCATGTACCGGTGAAGAGGGATATGGCTATTGCAAAGAGACTGCACAGGCAGCCGGAGTATTGCTTCAGATCCCGGAAGATGCAGTATTCGTTGCATCGACGGGTGTGATCGGAAAACAGCTTCCGATTGACCGCATCTGTAATGGTGTCAAAACGATGGTAAAAGAATTAAATGGTGATATAATAAGCGGACACAATGCAGCACTTGCAATTATGACAACCGATACAAAGGAAAAGGAAGCTGCGGTTACAATAGAACTTCAGGGTAAGCAGGTAACGATCGGCGGCATGTGTAAGGGATCCGGTATGATCCACCCGAATATGTGCACGATGTTAAGCTTTGTGACCACAGATGTATGTATTACGAAGGAACTGTTACAGGAAGCCTTAAGCGAGATCGTGGCAGATACCTATAATATGATTTCCGTAGATGGTGATACTTCCACAAACGATACCTGTCTGGTACTTGCAAACGGCATGGCAGGGAATGCCAAGATTACAGAAAAGAATGCGGATTATGAGACTTTTAAGGAAGCCCTTTCCTATGTCAATGAGATACTTGCCAAGAAGATGGCAGGCGATGGTGAAGGAGCAACCGCATTATTCGAGGTAAAAGTGATCCATGCAGCAAGCAAGGAACAGGCTAAGATCTTAAGCAAATCAGTTATTACATCGAATCTGACGAAGGCAGCCATCTTTGGACATGATGCGAACTGGGGACGTATCCTTTGTGCAATGGGATATTCCGGTGTGGAATTTGATCCAGAGAAGGTGGATCTCTATTTTGAAAGCAAGGCAGGAAAGATCCAGATTATTGCAGACGGTGTGGCTGTGGATTACAGCGAAGAAGAGGCAACGAAGATCCTCTCCGAGGAAGCGGTAACAGCGATTGCCGATATTAAGATGGGAGATGCATCCGCAACCGCATGGGGCTGTGACCTGACTTATGATTATGTAAAGATCAATGCAGATTACCGTTCTTAATAGATAAAACAGGGATTGAACCTGGAAGTTATATTAGGAATAAATAAAAGAAAGAACAAATATATGTGGTGTCACATGGGTTCTGGGAAGGAATAGAAACAGAAAATGGACGAAAAATATATGAAATCAATCATGGAAAAAGCAGAGGTTCTGATCGAGGCATTGCCTTATATCCAGCGTTTTAACCGTAAGATCATCGTTGTCAAATACGGTGGAAGTGCCATGGTCGATGATGAACTGAAAAAAAGTGTAATTCAGGATGTAACTTTGTTAAAACTGGTTGGATTTAAGCCGATCATCGTACATGGTGGCGGAAAAGAGATCAGCAAATGGGTTGGTAAGGTCGGCATGGAGCCGGAGTTTATCAACGGACTGCGTAAGACCGATGCAGCAACCATGGAGATCGCTGAGATGGTACTTGGCAAGGTGAATAAGTCACTCGTACAGATGGTAGAACAGCTTGGTGTCAATGCGATCGGAATCAGCGGAAAAGACGGTGGCTTATTAAAGGTAAATAAAAAGCTTTCCAATGGACAGGACATCGGATTTGTTGGTGAAGTGAAGGAAGTCAATCCTAAGATCTTATATGATCTGTTAGAGAAGGATTACCTTCCGATCATCTGTCCGGTCGGCTTAGATGATGACTGCAATACCTATAATATCAATGCAGATGATGCAGCATGTGCAATCGCACGTGCAGTACAGGCAGAAAAGCTTGCATTCTTAACAGATATTGAAGGTGTATACAAGGATCCGGAGGATAAGGATACACTGATCTCCGAGCTTCATATTTCAGAGGCAAAGAAGCTGATTGAGGAAGGCTTTATCGGTGGTGGAATGCTTCCGAAGCTGAACAACTGTATCGAAGCGATCGACAATGGTGTTTCAAGAGTCCATATCTTAGATGGCCGTATCGCACATTGTCTCTTACTTGAGATCTTTACGAACAGAGGAATCGGAACTGCTATTTTAGGCGATGAAGAAAGGAAGTTTTACCATGAATAAACAGGAATATATGGATGCGGCAGAGCATGCGTTATTACATACCTACAATCGTTTTCCGATTGTCTTAGAGAAGGGCGAGGGTGTATATCTGTATGATACCGATGGCAACAAATACTTAGACTTTGCTGCGGGAATCGCAGTACAGGCATTCGGATATGGCAAAAAGGAATACAATGATGCATTGAAAAATCAGATCGATCTTCTGATGCATACTTCGAATCTGTATTACAATATCCCGATCATGCATGCTGCTGAGAAGTTTTTAAAGATCTCCGATATGGATCGTGTCTTTTTTACCAACAGTGGTGCAGAGGCGATCGAGGGCGCGATCAAGGCAGCGAAAAGGTATGTGTTTACCCGTGACGGACATGCCGGACATGAGATTATCGCAATGCAGCATTCGTTCCATGGAAGAACGATCGGTGCGCTTTCGGTTACCGGTAATGCACATTATCAGGAGCCGTTTGAGCCGCTGATGCCGGGTGTGAAGTTTGCGGAATACAATAATTTAGACAGTGTAAAGGCACTGATCAGTGACAAGACCTGTGCGATCCTGTTTGAAACCGTACAGGGAGAAGGCGGCATCTATCCTGCAACAGCCGAATTCATGGAAGGTGTCCGTAAGCTCTGCAACGAGCATGATATTTTACTGATCTTAGACGAGATCCAGTGTGGTATGGCACGTACCGGTTATATGTTTGCATGGCAGAAGTATGGCGTGAAGCCGGATATTATGACGAGTGCGAAGGCACTTGGCTGTGGTGTACCGGTTGGTGCTTTTGCAATGACAGAGCGCGTGGCAGAAAAGTCACTTGCACCGGGAGACCATGGTACGACTTATGGAGGAAATCCGTTTGTCGGAGCAGCCGTAAGCACGGTGATTGATCTGATGGAAAAGGAACAGATCGCAGACCATGTCAAGGAAGTTGGTGCTTATCTCGAAGAACGTCTGGCTGAGATCGTGGATAAGTATGACTTTATTACCGCACATCGTGGTGTTGGACTGATGCAGGGACTTGTCTGTGAAAAGCCGGTTGGAAAGGTCGCAGCAAAGGCATTAGAAGAGGGACTGATCATCATCACAGCAGGATCGGATGTGATCCGTATGGTTCCGCCGCTTGTGATTGAGAAGGAACATGTCGATGAGATGATCGGGAAGTTAGAAAAAGTATTGGATACGTTTTAAGAAGAATAAGTATATTCGTACATAGACAGATACACAGGCAGAGCGAAAGCAGACTGCCTGTGTTTTTTGATTCATGGTGTCAGAAGATGCTTTGCAAAAATTAAAGGGTAAAATGCACAAATTATGTATAGCAAACTTTTATTTGCGCATTTAGCTTCGAGTGAAATCCACTGCTTACGAAAACCACAAGTGAAGCCTTTGCTGAACTTGTCTGGTTGTAGTTGGCAGTTAGTTCACGATGAGC
>CACZPJ010000181.1 GCA_902782995.1 uncultured Lachnospiraceae bacterium
CCATATGCAAGCTTTCCCTGATTTCTTCCACCTATGATAAAGTCCATACGTCCTCTGTTCCTTTCAAAATGACCGGGATGGAATAGATCACCTCGACCACAAGATCTGCCTTTTTCGCAAGCATCCGGTTCACTTCCCCAAGATATGCCAGATACTGCATGCTCGATGCGTCGTACGCTTCTCCATCCGAAAACACCTCATTTGTAACAACGACAACATGTTTTGCCTGTGCAAGCAGATGGTCGATGCCTGCTTCAATCGCTGTTACAAGAGTTTCATGACTTCCGTTTTCCTCAAACATCTCATTTGCCACAAGGTTCGACATACACTCCAGCAGTACCGACGTGCCGGACTCAACCGGAACTTTTTCCAGATCAAGGTACTGTTCGATCGTCGTAAAGCCTCTGCCCTGCCGCTGCCTGCGGTGTCTTGCGATCCGTTTTTCTGCTTCTTTTCCAAAGGGCTTCATCGTTGCGATATAATACAGCACTCCCTCTGCATCATCATGTGCGACCAGCCACTTTTCTGCAAATTCCGACTTTCCACTGCCGCTTCCTCCGGTTACGACACAAAGCATTTCTCTCCACCCTCTCTCTGTTTTCATAATTAAGATATGGTATGCATACACATAGCTTTTACTTCAACACAAGTTCCATAAGAACAACCACCAGCAGCATCAGAAGCTCAAAGCACTGTAAAAACCAGCCTTCCAGATCGCCGGTGATCCCTCCGAATTCCTTTTTTGCCATCCGGTAATAGTATGCAAAAAAGAGTCCGCCGCAAAGGATCAGCGCAATCCCGCTCTGCCACTGAAGAAAAAGTTCTAAGATTCCAGTCACGATCACATAAAAGATTAAGACTGCACGTACCAGCTTGTGATCTGCCGCATGTGAAAAGACTGCCAGCGTCCCGGTCTTTTTCGCTGCCGGGAAGGTGACCGCAGCAAGTCCGCTGAATGCCCTTGAGGTGACATAACAGACCGCGATCATAAGACAGCTTTTATAAGAGCCGACCATCTGATACGCCCCCTCATAAAGCAGGAAATAAACGACTGCCCAGATGATTGCAAACGCTCCGGTATGCGGATCCTTTAAGATCTCCAGCCTGCGCTCCTTCCCCTGATGGGAAGATCTGGCATCGATCGTATCAATATAACCGTCTGCATGGATCCCTCCGGTAACCACAATCGGAAGTACCGTTGCAACAGCCGCATAAAAGCCTGACGGAATGCCAAGCCGCGAAACGGTTGCAAACCATAACAGTTCTAACCCACCGATCACAATGCCGATCCACGGGAAAAAGATCATGGCGTATCGCATATTTTCTTCCTTCCACTCAAACTGTGGCACCGGAAGCTTAGAATACATGGAAAATGCTATCATACAGGAACGGATCCAGTTTCTCATCTTCTTCTCCTTCTCTAGTCTAACTTTTCATACTGTGCGATCCCGGATGCACCGAACCGGTGCGCATTGTGATATTCTGCCAGTGCAATATCGAGGATCGGGATCAGACAGACTGCTCCGGTTCCCTCACCTAGCCGCATGCCGGCATGTACGATTGCCGGTAAGCCGAGTCTTTCGAGTACCATCCTGCCTGCCGGTTCTTCGGTCATATGGCTTGCAAGCATATAATCCACGCAGCCGGTATGGATCTGCGTTGCAAGCAGCGCAGCGATCGAAGAGATCAGCCCGTCGATCACAACCGGGATCCGGTAGATTCCTCCACCTAAAAACAGTCCCACCATTGCCGCAATATCAAAACCGCCTAACTTACTTAAGACATCTAACGGATCTTCTTTGTCCGGTGCATTCACCTCGATTGCCCGGTGGATCGCTGCAATCTTACGCTGTAAGCCGTCCGAGCTTAAGCCTGCGCCCCTGCCGGTCACTTCTTCCACTGGAAGACCTAACAGCACCGATGCGATCGCACTGGAAGTCGTTGTATTTCCAATCCCCATTTCACCGGTTAACAGGATCTGGTAACCCTGCTCCTTCATCTGCCCGGCAAGCAGGATGCCGGTCTGGATCGCTGTGATTGTCTGCTCCCTTGTCATGGCAGGTTCCTTGGTCATATTCTTCGTTCCGTTTGCAATCTTATACTGCAAAACACCCGGATGTATCACCTGATCCCGCATGCCGACATCTACCGCGACCGTATCGATTCCTGCCGCATCTGCCATAATATTGATATTCGACTTTCCTTCTGCGATCTCTGCGGCAACTGCCGCTGTGACACCTGCATCTGCCTGTGTCACGCCCTCTTCGATCACCCCATTATCTGCACAGACAATAACGGCACAGCGTTTTGTTATCCGGACATCCTCTGTTCCAAAAATCCCTGCCAGCCTGACTACCAGATCCTCTAACAGGCCAAGACTGCCTAACGGCTTACATACGCTTGTCCAGACTGCACGGGAACGATCCATCGCAGCCTGATCGAGCGGATCTATTTTTATCGTTAATTCTTTTTCTGACACTTCATTCTCCTTTTTTACAGATGTGATGAGCATCTTTTGTGCACTTTGTTAATTATAAAATTGGAAAACATCTTTTGACACCCCAATCCTATCTACTATATCTACAGATATAAGACCATGATCCGTAGAGCCAGCATCACAACAAACGCCAGAAGCACCGTCCGGTATAACAGCCTGTTCGCTCTTTTGATGTCCTCTGTTTCAACCTGCCGGATCGGATCACCGATCACTTCCTTATGATGAACCACGCCAAAATAACTTGTATCTCCTAAAAGCTCTACCTGAAGCGCACCCGCA
>CACZPJ010000182.1 GCA_902782995.1 uncultured Lachnospiraceae bacterium
CCATATGCAAGCTTTCCCTGATTTCTTCCACCTATGATAAAGTCCATACGTCCTCTGTTCCTTTCAAAATGACCGGGATGGAATAGACCACCTCGACAACGAGATCCGCTTTTTTCGCAAGCATCCGGTTTACTGCTCCAAGATATGCCAGATACTGCATGCTCGATGCGTCGTATTCCTCTCCATCCGAAAACACCTCATTTGTAACAACTACAACATGTTTCGCCTGTGCAAGCAGATGGTCGATGCCTGCTTCGATTGCTGTAACAAGCTTATCATGACTTCCGTCTTCCTCAAACATCTCATTTGCCACAAGATTCGACATACACTCCAGCAGAACCGATGCGTCCGGCTCAAGCGGAACTTTTTCCAGATCCAGGTACTGTTCGACCGTTGTAAAGCCTCTGCCCTGCCGCTGCCTGCGGTGTCTTGCGATCCGTTTTTCTGCCTCTTTTCCAAAGGGCTTCATCGTTGCGATATAATACCGCTTTCCATCCGCATCATCATGTGCGGTCAGCCACTTTTCCGCAAATTCCGACTTTCCACTTCCGCTTCCTCCGGTTACAACACAAAGCATTTTTTCACCCTCTCTCTGTTTTCATGATTCAGACATGTAATCCTACTCCTGATACACCTGTCAGGTTTGATCAGATGCGCCTATCCATACAATCTGCATACACATAGATTTTACTTCCACACAAGTTCCACCAGAACAACTATCAGCAGCATCAGAAGCTCATAGCACTGCAAAAACCAGCCTTCCAGATCGCCGGTGATCCCGCCGAATTCCTTTTTTGCCATCCGGTAATAGTAGGCAAAAAAGAGTCCGCCGCAAAGGATCAGTGCAAGTCCGCTCTGCCACCAAAGCACAAGTTCTACGATTCCTGCCGCAAGTACATAAAAAATTAAGACTGCACGAACCAGTTTTCGATCTGCCGCATGTGAAAAAGCTGCCAGCGTCCCGGTCTTTTTCGCTGCCGGGAAGGTGACTGCGGCAAGTCCGCTGAATGCCCTTGAGGTGACATAACAGACCGCGATCATAAGACAGCTTTTATAAGAGCCGACCATCTGATACGCCCCATCATAAAGCAGGAAATAAACGATTGCCCAGATAATTGCAAATGCCCCGGTATGCGGGTCCTTTAAGATCTCCAGCCTGCGCTCCTTCCCCTGATGGGAAGATCTGGCATCGATCGTATCAATATAACCGTCTGCATGGATTCCTCCGGTGACCAGAATCGGCAGTACCGTCGCAACAGCCGCATAAAAGCCTGACGGAATGCCAAGCTGCGAAGCGGTTGTAAACCATAACAGCTCTAACCCACCGGTCACAATGCCGACCCATGGGAAAAAGATCATGGCATAGCGCATATTTTCTTCCTTCCACGCAAACTGTGGCACCGGAAGCTTGGAATACATGGAAAATGCTATCATACAGGAACGAATCCAGTTTCTCATCTTCTTCTCCTTCTCTAGTCTAACGTTTCATACTGTGCGATTCCGGATGCACCGAACCGGTGCGCATTGTGATATTCCGCCAGCGCAATGTCGAGGATCGGGATCAGACAGACTGCTCCGGTTCCCTCACCAAGCCGCATGCCGGCATGTACGATTGCCGGTAAGCCGAGTCTTTCGAGTACCATCCTGCCTGCCGGTTCTTCGGTCATGTGGCTTGCAAGCATATAATCCACGCAGCCGTCATGGATCTGCGTTGCAAGCAGCGCAGCAATCGAAGAGATCAACCCGTCGATCACAACCGGGATCCGGTAGATTCCTCCACCTAAAAATAGTCCCACCATTGCCGCAATATCAAAACCGCCTAATTTACTTAAGACATCTAACGGATCTTCTTTGTCCGGTGCATTCACCTCGATCGCCCGGTGGATCGCTGCGATCTTACGCTGTAAGCCGTCCGAGCTTAAGCCTGCGCCCCTGCCGGTCACTTCTTCCACCGGAAGATCTAACAGCACCGATGCGATCGCACTGGAAGTCGTTGTATTTCCAATTCCCATCTCACCGGTTAACAGGATCTGGTAACCCTGCTCCTTCATCTGCCCGGCAAGCAGGATGCCGGTTTGGATCGCTGTGATTGTCTGCTCTCTTGTCATGGCAGGTCCCTTGGTCATATTCTTCGTTCCGTTTGCAATCTTATACTGCAAAACACCCGGATGTGATACCTCATCCCGCATCCCGACATCTACTGCGACCGTATCGATTCCTGCCGCATCTGCCATGATGTTGATATTCGACTTTCCTTCTGCGATCTCTGCGGCAACTGCCGCTGTGACACCTGCATCTGCCTGTGTCACGCCTTCTTCAATCACACCATTATCTGCACAGACAATAACGGCACCGCGTTTTGTTATCCGGACATCCTCTGTTCCAAAAATCCCTGCCAGCCGGACTACCAGATCCTCTAACAGGCCAAGACTGCCCAACGGCTTACATACGCTTGTCCAGACTGCACGGGAACGATCCATTGCCGCCTGATCGAGCGGATCTATTTTTATCGTTAATGCTTCTTCTGACACTTTATTCTCCTTTTTTACAGATGTGATGAGCATCTTTTGTACACTTTGTTAATTATAAAATTGGAAAACGTCTTTTGACACCCCAATCCTATCTACTATATCCACAGATATAAGACCATGATCCGTAGAGCCAGCAGCACACCAAATGCCAGAAGCACCGTCCGGTATAACAGCCGGTTCGCTCTTTTGATGTCCTCTGTTTCAACCTGACGGATCGGATCACCGATCACTTCCTTATGATGAACCACGCCAAAATAACTTGTATCTCCTAAAAGCTCTACCTGAAGCGCACCCGCA